>JARLHW010000213.1 GCA_031292075.1 Desulfosporosinus sp. | reverse complement strand
TGGGACGAAAACAAAAGCTCAGATGAAGATTCAATGGCACTATTAATCGCTCAGCTTGCCACCGGGCAAACGGCTAAGGCAGAGGGTAGGGATTCTAAGGTAACTTTTTATGTTGGAACAGGACTACCGATCAAGCACTATTTTCAGCATAAACAAGCGTACGAACAAAACATTAAAGGCGACTTCACTGTAATATTTCGCTCCGGACCTTGGGAGGGAGTTAAATGCACTCTGAAAATTATTCGTTGCCAAGTTTATCCGCAAGTCTGGGGAATTTTTTGGAATGAAACCCATGATCAGCTAGGCAACCTTATCAACGAACAGTACCGTCACGGTTATACTTTGGTGGTGGACCCTGGCTTTGGGACAACAGACTATGCGCTGTTTATTGATGGGGTAATGAAAGACGCATACTGCGACTCCTCCGAACTTGGTATTGCCTCAGCTATGAAACAAGTCTCTGAAAACTTAGCGGAAAAAGGCGTGAATTTGGACGAAAAAGAGTTAGACCATTATTTTATGGAACAAGATGGGGTATACATTTTTAATGGCGAAGCAATTGATTTAAAAACGATTAGAGAAGTTGCTCTTAAAAGTCTAGGCAAGAAACTTTACGACGACCTAAAAATCAAACTCCAGCCGGTGTGGGACAAAATTCAAGTTAGTCTTGTAGGCGGTGGAGGCGGAAAAGCACTTTTCAACTATCTCAATTTGGACAACAAACAACTGGTGGCCGACCCGCAATTCGGCAATGCAAGTGGATTTCGTAAGGCAGCACAGGGAGCACTTCTTAAGTCGGTGCATAGCCATGGCTAAAACAACCATCTATTTTTCCGAGCGAAAAGTGAGCGATCAGGAAATTTGGCAATATATCCTGGAAAATTCCACAGGTGATACCTCTGATTTTATTAAATACCTCATTAGAATAGGCATGAACATAATGCATGGTCGCCCAAAAGCCCCTGTGTATAGCCACGCTAATCACGCAAGGCTAAAACGCCAAAGTATGACTGTTTCGGAACCGACAGAGAGCAGTTCCAGCACCGTTCCAGGACCGACAGAGAAGCGTCCTAACACCGTTTCGGAACAGGCAAAGAGCTCTCCTAACACCGTTTCGGAACCGACAGAGAGCAGTCCTAACACCGTTTTGGAACAGACAGAGAGCAGTTCTAGCACCGTTCCGGGACAGATAGAGAGCAGTTCTAGCACCGTTCCGGGACAGATAGAGAGCAGTTCTAGCACTGTTTCAGGGCAGATAGAGAACCGTTCTAACACCGTTCCGGGACAGATAGAGAGCAGTCCTAACACCGTTTTGGAACAGACAGAGAGCAGTTCTAGCACCGTTCCGGGACAGATAGAGAACCGTTCTAACACTGTTCCGGGACAGATAGAGAGCAGTTCTAGCACCGTTCCGGAACCGACAGAGAACCGTCCTAACATTGTTCTAGAACCAACAGGGAGCGCGGAAAACACGCAGGGGAAAGGGGATTTTGAGTTAAAAATCACAGAGGAAAATGGTAGCCATGAATCCGACCCGTTTTTTCAAACTGAAACTGATCCAGAAATTTTAAGACTGTTCAACAAGTAGCAGAGAGGGGAAAATTGTCCTAGGAGGAAGTAATATTGGCAATAAACTAGTATCCAAAAAGATCGGTCGTAACGGATATAACTGAAAATTGGCTGTAAACGTGGTTTTAGAAGTCACTTGCTGATAAGCAGGTGGCTTCTTTAAAATATTACGCTTCTTCAAGGTATGCGCATACCGAGTAGCGGATAAGTGGGCGATTGCAATTGAATGAACGCCCGTATAAGGGCAGGAAAATGTCTTGCTAAACATCGAGACTTAATAGCTAAATTGAAAAAGAGAAAGGGGTATAATCATGTTTTACGGGAATGAGGAGCTTGTAAAATCACACGTAAACAAAGTGGACCTAGCACAGGAAAGACTTTTTAAAGCACAACTTGATCTTATCAAGGCTTACGAACGCCAATGGGCAGAAATGAATTATCTCGTTGAAAACGGGCAATGGGATGGGAAACCGTTCTACTTGGCAAACGCTTATGGCATTAAGGTTACTGACGAAATGTATGTTTTTCAACTGAGCGCACCCTTACCATTCCTTCCGAACCCCTACTATACAAAATTTAAAAAAAGTAGGGAAGAATTCATGACCGCAAAATTGCTTGTCTCAGCGCAGTTTCGAGACGTGATCAATCAACTAGACCCAGAACAGATGAGGCAACCTGCGGCATTATTGATTAAACACCATCATGACGGTACGAGGAGTTTTGATCTGGATAACAAGGCTAAACAGGTCGTAATCAATACGATTCGCCAAAAACTTATTGCTGACGATAACGTTAAGACATTGCCTCTTTATTACGAGGAGGCTATTCAAGGTAACGAAAACAGGACTATGTTGTACCTTGGACCCCATGCCAAATGGATATACATGGAGACGGAAATTGCCAAACGATATCCCAGAATTGACCATTTGCCAGGTGTCATAGAGGGTAAATACCCCGGAACATTCTTTCCAAAGTGTCCTTCAGGAAAAGACAAAAACCTAATACTTGACAGTGGTGAGGCTGGTGATGAGGGGATGGATAATATCAATGAATGGACTATTGACAATCCCTTTATGTAAGGGTAGACAAGAAATTGATTCACAGGGAAATATACTTATCTATGCCTAGTTTTCCGCTGTAAAGTATCCATCTCTAAAGGGTAAACATGGGGTTCTGAAAGTGACACCATTCTATGTCTGAATGAAATATTTTTCTATGTAAAGTAATGATGTCACAACTCCTTATGCTAGAAGGAATATAAGGTGTTTTTGGTATATACGGAACAAAAAAACGGGGTAGTTAAGCATTGTCGCGGAGTGAGCGAGGAACGAGTGAACGCAGAGATAATGCGCAACTACAGCCGTCCTTGTGGCGGGATAAAACCAAGTTAGCATCAAAAAAGAAAAGGAAGAGTGTCCATGACAAAAGGATATAAGACGAGATACAAAGCGAAATTACCGGACAGGGACGTAGACATGTTTGTGGCAATGTATCAGCTACAAGTAGTGTCCGAGGACGACCTAGTAGCAATATTTCATGAGGGAAGGGGGTATGGAAAAAAGAGAATACAACAATTAACAAGGGAAGGGTATTTGGAACGAACTTATAAAGTTAGAGAGAAAGGAAGCCGACAGCCAGGGCAAGCATACGGAACTGTATTTGGATTAACCGATCAGGCTATAGCAGAACTAGCAAAGATAGAAAAGATAGAAAAGATCAGCTATCCACCACGTAGAGCAAGAGACTTGAGATTACCAACACTGGAAATGCTCCAGCAACTTGAAGTCAGCAAAATCGCCTTGAATATTGAAAGGGCAGGATGGAAGGTATTGGGGAGAATGGACAGTAAACAGCAATTAAGTCTGTCTCATTACTCAATGATACAATTGGTCATAACATCGCCAGAAGGAGAGCCCTACCAAGTATATGTAGTAAAAAAAAGTATCCAAGACCAAACGCTCACAAAGCTCATAACAGAGCTAGGGGAAATCAAACACAAAAGCATCATCTTGTATAAAACAGAAGGTAAAACTGCAAAAGCAATAGGGGAGAAAACACCTGCCTTCGAATCAATTGTGAATAAAATCACAGAGCAGGATATATCAAAACAGGAACTATGCCTTATACCAATGACCGAATGGGAAGAGGGAGGGAGGATGAGAAACTTTGCCATAGAAGCCCTGCTCAACAGCAGTGAGGGGCAAGTTGAAAGATACCTGCGCAAGCGATATGGCAAAGTAAGGTACAGCGACAATCTTTTTCACTTTGGTAATATGGTCGTGGAACAGGAAGGAATAGACTATTTAGTGTGTAACTACCTGCGGCGAGACCAAACAGCGTTACGAGCATTAGCGAGATACCTGACACAAAGCGAATACGAAAAAAACAAAAAAGGAGCCATAGTGCTTACGTGGATCGGCTTTGTAAAAGAAGCACAACAGATAATTGACAGTTATCAGAGGAGGGACTTCATCCAAGTAAAGGGGCTGACGATAAAAGATATCATTGATAGCCAGTGAAGAGACGGCTGAAGAACGAGCGGAGGTGCATAACCAACGGTCGTTTGTTTTTTACGCATTAATTTGCTGGGTAACATAGGGACAACATTGCTAGTTGTATCGTCGCTAACCTAAGGTTAGTCCCATAAATCCCTTACAATCGTTGAGTACCGTACTTCTTTTGAAGCCACCTTATTAATTGCGATTTCGACATGGTCGATAACGTATAATTACGACATCGGTGAGGCAATCGCTTAAAAGAAAAGGTGAACCGGATACTGTTAATGAGGGATGATGACGAATGGGTAAAAGAACGAAAATTATTATTGCAGATGATAACCGTAATTTTTGTCAGATGTTACAGAATTATCTTCAAAGTCAAGAAGATCTAAACATAGTCGGCGTGGCTTATAACGGTTTAGAAGCCTGGGAGTTTATTCAAACCCAGGAACTAGATTTGATTATTCTTGACGTAGTGATGCCACATTTGGATGGATTGGGCGTATTAGAACGTCTTAATGCTCGAACAATTATGAAACGCCCCAAAATTATCATGCTAACGGCTTTCGGACAGGAAGCTCTCACACATCAAGTGATGAGTCTGGGTGTAGACTACTTTATTTTGAAACCACTAGACATGGATGTTCTAGGCAAACGTATCCGTTCTTTAACGCAGGATATGTCGTCATCCACTACTGCTCAGTTTTCCGCCTCAACTACATCCATTGTGACATCAGTGGGAAACGAGCGTAATCTAAACGTAGAGGTGACCAAGTTGATGCATCAAATTGGGATTCCTGCTCATGTTAAAGGGTACCAATATATTCGAGACGCTATTTTGATGGTGGTGGAGGATGTATCTTTATTAGGCGGGGTAACTAAGGAACTATATCCTGGCATTGCTAAAAAGTATGATACCGCACCTAGCAGGGTAGAACGCGGAATTCGTCATGCGATAGAGCTAGCATGGGAGCGTGGACAAACAGAAACAATTAAACGGATTTTTGGATATTCCATGAAAAATGAGCGCCAAAAGCCCACAAATTCCGAATTCATAGCAGTCCTTGCCGATAAACTAAGCATGATGAGAGTAAGGTGAATTAGATCAGGAACGGCAGTAATGCTAACACTAGCTGATGTCATAGAGTACCACTTCAATCGGAAAGCTGGATTTAGCTGGGTTAGGACTAGTCTTTTGCCCGATAATAGAGTATGGCAACCTATATTTTGAAATACGGCTGGAAATGGCTGATACGACAGAAAGTTGTTGCACGTTGCACGAATTACCAAGGATAAACGCATCAGCAGAGACATTAAAGCAACGCTCGTTTAAACTCGCTCATAACGTGACTTGAAACAAAGCGCTCAATTCAAACGCAAGTTTGTTTTGGTGCGCTCATTTTAACTCTGTCACATTTGAATAATCATAAAAAAACGTTTGCTCAAAGCCAATTTGATTATGAGATTAGATTTTCTGCACAGGAGGAGCATCACCTTCGTAAATAATAATAATCTGGCTTGGGAGTTCGCAGGGGTGGGAAATCGCACAAGTTAGGACAAAAGCTCATTTGTTTTTGCACCGAAGGTTTCAAAGCTTCAAGATGGTTTTGTCGCGCTGATGGTCACGACTATCGTAGATCGTTGGTCGGCCGATGTTGGACAATTAGGCTAGCGCGTGACTATGTTATGACCTTAGAGTAAAATAAAAGGGAAAGTTATCGCTAGTGCCGAATGTTAGCAAGGAATCATAAGTGAACAAGTTTGTATAAAGTATTAGACAGACTATAAATAAAGTTCGTTAAAACACTGGTGTGATGAAATGCACCTAAATATTAATCTCTGGGAAACAATTTTTGCACAAAACAGCAAAGGGCGGAGTAAAAGTGCACTACTATCGTTTTCGACCATCTGGCGAGCTTGCCATTAAGGAATTCATGTACGACGAGATATACTTCTCATCCGCAACGGAGTGTAATGATCCATATGATGGAAAGGCATTCCTTACGTTCGAAGCAGATTACGAAATGTGGAGGCGTCTACTTGAGATCGCATGGAGTATATTTAACAATATAGACAAACCAAGGTGGGAAGAGCAACTCTCGGCACATATTGCTGAGCTTTCACCAATAACCTACGATGCGGCTCTTGAACTTGACTACGCTAATGCGTTACTTTCGCTTTCGTCTCCCCCTGATCCGCTGACAGCAATCGCACTTGGTGAACAAGTTAAGAGCTTTCTCCGATTGTACAAGCCAAAGAACACTAATTTTGTCTCATTCTCACGGGTATGTACTGATATACTTATGTGGTCGCACTATGCCTCAATGCATAGGGGACACTGTTTGATTTTCAAGGACATTGACGGCTATCTCAATCAATGTCCACAACGAAAGAAAAGAACTATTGTTAGGAAGACTCGGGCCGGCCTTGCCCCATCGATGAGTTACGGTATTCCCGATAGCTTTGCTTTCCAGGATATAACATATAGTTCAGATGCAGTACCAAACAGTGCCTTCAGCTATTTTCCCCAACATGTTTACGGACGAGCAATTGAAGAGCAGGAGAGAATAGAGCTTGCCAAGAGGCAATCTCATCAGTGTTTGGTGAAACACAATTGCTGGAGCTATGAACAAGAATCTAGGCTAATTCTCTCTCCTCCTCCTGCCTGGCTTTTCGGAGAGACAGTTGAATATAGTCCTCAGGAAAGACTGCTTAATTACTTGCCTAACCAGCTAGGGGGAGTCATCATAGGAGCCCGTATGGATGTGCAACAGAAAATGCGATTTCGAGAGATAATTCAGACACGAATGGAGCGTATAGCTCGTGATCCAGGTGACAACGTACCTGTTTTTAGCTTCGTTCTTTTTCAGGCCGTACTGGCTGACGATCGCCGTGGGGTTGTCATTAAGCCTGAAGAAATCTTCACTCTTGCAAAAACGCTACAAAAGACTGATAGTGATTTTGAAAGGTACTTAAATGAGTGGCAAGACGGGTGGGCAATAGTATTTAATGGCTCTAGTGGATCAACTAGAAGGTTCTTATAGCTAGTAATTTGCTACGGAATATCAGAAGGCAAACCAGTCTAAGGACAACCTAACTTCGCTAAAGATCCATATCCCGAAGGTCATGTTTCCCACACAACCGACCCTTCTAACCCCCGATGCCCCCTTCGTGCGTTTTTCGGAGTAGCGCTGCCACGTCCAATAAGGGTAGCGGTATGACAAACGACCGTTAAAATCCTGGTACGGCAGGACCTAAGCTAGTACTATTTAAACGCCCATTCATTCTCGCGATTATCAAACCTACTTTGTTTTCAGCCGATACCAGATACAATTCGATTCATGAGATCGGATTGTATAGGAACAAATGCAATTGTTGATCGTAAAAGACCAACGCATATTCAAGGTAGAAACACTTATCCGGAAAAAAGGAGCGTGCATTGCCTTAGCCCACAATCAACTCAACCAACACCGGTAAGCAATCGGCTACGACGGAACGCTCGTTCAGTGCATACTATCAATGAGGGCAAGGAGAAACACATAACATCCCAGCCATTTGTTAATTGGGCAAGTGGCAAACGCCATCTGCTCTTGGAAACTTGAAGCATGTAGAGTCAAGTGGATTTGTGAGAATGGGTCAACATATCAAGTGTGCTCATTTCTAGAGGAGGAACTTCTTCGTGTTTTTCACATATTCTTCACACGACGTTCATGGAAGGGTAACAAAAAATATTGTATGTGATCGATACCCCTGCTAGTTTAGCGGTTTATATATAGGCTTTTTCTTATTTCTTTTCTCCTCATTCTTCTACCCCCTCCTAGCGAGGGGATTTTTTTGTAAATAAATAAACCCCCAGCATTGTTGAGGTTTGGATAATTAGGCTTTCTTTGTAGCGTGTTAACTAGTGTGTTTGACTTGCGACTTGACCGGTTTGTGTAATGATTTCGCTTGATGATGCGTACTTTTGTCATTGTCTGCGATATTTTTGAATGATGTACTGCGGAAACGGTTTTAGCGCTCTCGATGCCAGCAGTTCCTAACCGAACATTGTCATGAGGGAGATACCGACATTGATCCTTCTCATCTAGCTCCTCTCATCTCCTCTTGTATTGATAGAGGTATTTTGAGCGGGTATTGATTTGTTATGTATTGCTCTCAGGTGTGGTCTTTTTTGTTTCAGTGACCCCATTCGCCAAATTTTGTACGAGCGTTATGTCATAATGAGAGGTGATACCGCAGGGTGGCTTGTGGGGGCAGTGGAACTTATAACTATTTTGGTGGTAGCCATTTTGTCTATAACTAGAAGTTGGTAAGACATGGGTATCAGATCGAACTGAACCCTTTTTGTGTTGCCAAGAAATTTCTCTAAAGGAGACTGCCATTATGCCGCTAAAAATAATCCGAAATGATATAACCAAAATGCCTGTTGACGCTATCGTCAATGCTGCCAACACTTCATTAAAAATGGGTGGTGGTGTTTGCGGCGCAATTTTCTCTGCTGCGGGGACTGTCAAACTTCAGGAAGAATGTGACTTAATCGGAAGATGTAACACTGGACAAGCTGTCATCACCAGTGCCTACAGCCTTCCTTCGAAGTATATTGTCCATGCAGTTGGCCCTATCTGGCGCGGAGGCGGCTCAGGTGAGGCCTCTCTATTGCATCTCTGTTATACCAATTCACTGGTTCTCGCTTTAGAGCATGATTGCCAATCGATTGCCTTTCCGCTGATCTCATCTGGAATTTATGGGTACCCGAAAGATAAGGCGCTTCAAATTGCCATTTCTGCAATTGGTGAATTTCTTTTAAAGCACGATATAACGGTTTATTTAGTTGTCTATGATAAGAAATCCTTTGTTTTGAGCGAAAAGCTTTTTGATGCGATAGAAAAATACATTGATGACAACTATGTTGAAGAACATATGGTTGCAGGCAGCAGTATTCTAGAGCCATATAAAAAGCCAGTAAGGAAGGTAAAACGTAAACTTGAGGATGTCATAGGTCAACTGGATGAACCTTTCGCGCAAATGCTTCTTCGACTTATTGATGAAAAAGGCCTCACCGATGTGCAAACTTATAAGAAGGCTAATATGGACCGCAAACTTTTTTCTAAAATCCGTAGTAGCAAAAGTTACAACCCCAGCAAAATTACATCCATAGCTCTGGCTATTGCACTGGAACTTAATTTGGATGAAACTCGTGATCTGCTGAACAAAGCCGGATTCTCACTTTCACACAGCAATAAATTTGATGTCATTATTGAATATTTTATAGAGGAAGGCAATTACAACATATACGAAATAAACGAAGCTTTGTTCGCTTTTGAACAGGTTTTGCTTGGGTCCTGATTGACAGTTAACTTGAACCTAATTGTCGTTTGGCAAGCGACCTATCAGACTGTGAAAATTGTTATTCTTTAATCATCAAAGAAATGGAGGAAAACAAAATGAAAACAAACCTAACTGAATTGGTATTTATCCAAGAATTTGACAAAACATCAGATAAAAATAGGGGGCTGTATCACATGGGAGAAAAAAAGAGTTTCTATGAAAAGGTCAAGGAGCATAAGACCGAAATAATCATCGCTGGCGTTACTATTATTTCAATAGCAGGAGCTGTCTTGATTGCGAAAAGCTGGGATTTATTAAAAAACCAGAATGTAGCCATTCTTTTGAAGGACGGTGTGAAAGGTAATGATGCTATCATTCCTTTTGTCCCCGAAGCCGTTCAGAATGTTGTTATTAATATTCCATCCAATGGAAGAGTTATTGATGTCAGCAGGCATATTCGTAATCTCCCAATGGGGTGGATGGCATCATCTGAGAAGTTGGACTCAGCAATAAAAAACGGAACTGTACTTGGAGCGAATCAGACATGGGTAGATACTTATTCCAAATTATGCGCATAAAATTTTTGGAGGTTGAAAAAAAGCTATGATAAAATACATCGTACAAATGGTTAACAAATTTTCAGGCGAAGTATTGGACACTGAGGATGAAGAGTTTGACACCTATGAAGATGCTGAAGACTACACCCTCGTATGCAGTTCAAATTACTCTGCTGGCGCAGAAGTATTGGAACTTGCCGGAAGACCTTTCGACAATCCGGAAGATGTCGATTTTATTGTCGAGGAGGTAGAAAAGTAATCTATAAAATATTACGATACCTATTGGAGCAAATCAATCTTCATTGAACTTACCCCGAAGTATACGCATAACGGGAATGTAGATTATAATCAGCAACTTCGGAATATTATCCATATTAAGTTAATAATGTCAATATAAACAACCATTTGTGAATTTACTATTATTTATATAATGGAAAAGTTATATTAGAATATTTTGGAGGATATTAAAAAATGCTGAATGATAAAAAGATAGAATCCTTGCTAAATCTTGTAAAAAATAGACAAAAGCGAATTGATGATAAGAAAAAGCGAGCAGAAGAAGAAGCAAAAAGACAAAGAGAAAAGACCAATGAATTTATAAAAAAATATTGGATGTTTTTCCTAGGAGCATTCATTGCACTTATACTTATTGTATCTTTTGGCATTTGGAATGAGCGTAACGACCAGAATGACGCCACTAAAATAGCAATAAATTCTTCCTCAAGTGAGTTTAAGGGAAAAAACTACGAAAGTGTCGTTACACAATTGCAAAAAATTAGCTTTACCAATATTAAAACCGAAGCGTTGGATGATTTAGTGACGGGGTTGTTAAAAAAAGACGGTGAGGTTGAACATGTATCGATTAATGGAAACACTAATTTTAGCTCAAATTCCTATTTCTCAAAAGATGCCCAAATAATAATTACTTATCATACCTTCCCCAAAAAGGAGGAAAGCAGAAAAGAAACAGCGCAAGAACCGAAACTTGCGGAAGATGGATCTCAGGCAATCTATAAAGATGCTATCGGAAAACCGGCAATTGACATCTACAATAAATTGGAGGGCCTTGGGTACAAGGTAAGTTTCAAAAATGCCGTAACCAAGTTAGATTTTACTAGTGCCGTGCAGTATGAAAGTGACCCAGCAGATGCAAAGTCCTACATACCATGGCTTATCACTGACGTCGATTCATACAGCGCTACTTCAAAAACAGCATCGTTTTTCATCAATACACAAAAAATGATTGATAAAGCACAAAATCGAAGAACAGCAGAAGATGCCTTGCAGGCCAAGCTAGATGTATCGTCCGCTTGGGGTGCTGTCGATCTCTACGGAAACCGCGAGTACCCGTATGGATTCAAATTGGAAATTGCAACCGGAAGGCTTGCAGAGACTGCAGTAGACGAGAATACATGGTTTCTCAAAGCCAAATGCGAAGTTAAAAATGAATACGGCACATGGATGAAAAATTTAGTATGCGAAGCCCGTGTTTCTGGCACCACAGCGTCTCCTCAGATTGTTGACTTCCGCGTTTATAATCCCTGATGCTGTACCGATCAGATGTAGCTCAAATGGCATGATCGAGGGAACGTCCTCCCGTCGTATTATCTCAGCCGAAAGAAATCTGAAGGGACTCATTATCTGAATATTTCAAGAATGGCTTTGAGATATTCAAGGAGCCGCCGTCCATGGCAATGATAGCTTCTTTTCATAATCTTATTTATAGGCGCCGAACCGTTTTATTGCTGACTGATCCGCGTCCCATTATCTATACCCATTAGGCTAATAATCGGCAGTTAGTTTTAGCAATAATGGAAGCTCTTATAATGCTAGGTATTACGAAACTTTTGTTTCATTCGAATAGAGAAAAAGCTCGATCTAAGAAGGGGATATAATGATGTGAAGACACAAGTAAATGTATAATATGAATTATTTTCATTAGTTATATTTTACTTTTAAAAAGGATGTTTTTGATGAACGAAATAAAACAATATGCTGAGCAATGGAATACCAGCGCACAGTTCTTTTATGAGAAAAAATATTATCAGTGGATGTGCGAAAAGCTGACAGGCTTTAAAACTGTTATGGAAATCGGTTGCGGTACAGGATATAGCACCCTTGCTCTTATTCATAGTGGACATAAAGTCGTTGCAATTGATAAAAATCTTGAATGTATCATGGCAGCCAAAAAGTTGATTGCTGATAATGGATACACAAAGGAAAATGTGATTTTTCTTGAAGGAGATGTTGCTGACGCACAGTTCAGGGAACAAAAAACGTTGTCGAAATATGCTTGTGATATAGTGATATGTTGGAGTGTTGGGACGTATTGGAATAAGCAAATGATTCAGTCATATTTACCATACATGCTAGAATATGGCTTGAATATCGATCAAATAAAGGAAAATCCGGAATCTTCTTATTCGGAGTTGATTATATGGGATGTATGCAGGATTTCTAATATAAAGGGTGTGCCTATACATATCATCGATCGAAGCGGAGAGATAATCAATGAGGATACAGACCCTTATTACCATGCACTGAAAGATGAATTTCATTTTTCTAAAATAGTCTATGATAATCACAGAGCTAAATCAATATCAAGTGGTGGAAGAGTATTGAGTACGAGTGGAAAAGTCAATCATGAAGGGCTAGTTGATATCATATTTATTTCTGTTTTAATGAAATAGGTGGTATGGAAAATCAGGGGCTGCTAGCCGCCGGGATAGCAAATACAAATATCAATAGCAGCAAAGTTGGAGAAATAAATGATAAATAACTTTTTAGAGTATAAAGAATTCCAGGCTTATTATGGCGAAAGTTTCTCAGTTGAAAAAAATCGTGATGTGGTTGAGGTTTTTAATCGTTTGTGTCCATATTGCGGTGCTGTGCTTAGCGAAAAGCACAGTTTACACAGGTTCGATACACATTTTAGAACAGGTGAGTGCATAGAACAAGATGAAACTATTTATTACTGTCAAAATGATGGATGGTGGCAACATAAAATATATGAACGCCAGGATTCTTCCCCTAAAAACTGGTATTCGGTTATTCATGAAGGAATTCTCAAAACCTATGATGACTCATCGGCTAACATTCCAATACAGGTATTAAACGATTACATCTTTAACGATCCAGACAAAATCACAAATATACACCACAAGAAAATGGAGGAACTGGTAGCCTCGGTTTTTGGTGACTTTTATAACTGTGAAGCAAAGGTTGTTGGAAAGTCATCAGATGGCGGTGTAGATGTCGTTTTAATAGACGGCGATAACCCTACAATGATTCAAGTTAAAAGGCGAAGAAGCCTGCAACATACAGAATCTGTTTCTGGAGTTAGGGACCTCCTTGCTGCTACATTATTAAACAAAACAAATAAATCTATATTTGTGTCAACTGCAAATAAGTTTTCTCCAGAAGCTGAAAAAACAGCCTCTCTGTCAATTGAGCTTGGACTTGTTGAAAAATTCGATTTGATTGATTATGGAAGATTTATCTCAATGTTAAAAGGCCGGCCACAAAATATTGAGCAGATTTGGGATGGACTATTAGCGTTGACTAAACTCAACGATAAGCATTATGGGCTTGCTTATGTCGGCTAATATTCCCACCTAAGCACGATCAGAGCTTGGCTGGTAATGAAAAAGTCAGCACTGGGACAGATATTATTCGAAGTGGTTTTTCAGGAAAGACCAAAGCAGAGCAGTTGTTATCTGAGATGAAAGAACATGCTAAAACTACTGAACAATCTGTAGCAAATTCCACATTTGTTGAGCCTGCTACAGATATAGATGACAAATATCAATATAGAGAAATTATAAGCAAGGAGGAAGCTCAGCGGCAATTTGATCAAATTAAAGTGCTTGCGATACTTCTCGCAGATAAAATAAAAAAGCTTTCCAATGCCTATATTAGAGAATGTGATATGTCTCCTGAGGATTGTTTAATACGAAAAAATACAATAGAGGAACTTACAACTCAGGAAGTCATGAACAGTATCAAACTATTGTTGGAAAATGATAGTTTTTTTCTGGATTACTCAACATCGAGGATTTTTTCCGAGTTCCTGGCGGGAAATCTTATCGTAGGTGACAGGCTCGTACCTATAGAAAATTACAGGGTTAAAGAACCATTGAGCCTAAGGAATATTGCCGATCACGAGAAGAATGATGAATAAGGAGCGTATACAAATTTAGTACAAGATAGACAAATTCCAATTTAGCGAGCAAGCTACTTTCTATAATGAGCATACTGGACATTTGAAGAAACAATAATTCAATTTCGCATCATCCATACAACTGGGTAAATTTGTATATGAAGATAGCGGGGAATAAGATGCCGTACTTCAGGTGCCCGAGTTTATTTAATCAGCGGTGAGGAAAGCGTGGAAAAACGACTAAATATTGGTAGTGAATCATTACTGAAACTACTTAGAAAAGCCATCCTCCGGGGTGGCTTTTTTGTTTGCCCATAGATGAGAGGTCCATAATCAAACAAGGAAAGAAGGAAAAAGCATGCAAAAAGGCACTCAAAAACTAAACCTCGCAGTCGTTCATGGAACTCAAAGAAAGTCTCTGGGCAAAAGCAAAATGTTAAGTAAGCCAGACGTTTCATTAACGTTAACTAAACAGTTTACAGAACGAAAGGAGAAAAGGTCATGTTTGATCTAGTGGGTATTGTCTTGCTCCTCGGCTCGCTGGCTGGGGCCATCAAAGGACAATGGATGCCACTCTGGATTCCTCAAGTAGTAGTTCTTGCTTCACTAGCCTTGTTGATTTATCAAGGGTTGTTCAAGCGGTCACGGTTTGCCCTTATTCACACAGCCACCCTATGGGTTGCGCTGGCCTGGATCGCAGGGCACATGATGGCAATATCCATGGGGGATGGCATCTTGATGCAAATTCCGCTATGGACAATGCTTCTTGTAACCCCAGCCGTCGTAATGGGTCATCATCAAGTTCAAGTAAGATTTAGTCCATTGGCAGGGAAGAAGCTCGAACTGACACGCACGGAAACAACGCCTTTCAAGGACTGGTGGAATTCGCGAAGAACAAAAGCAATTACGAAGAAGAACACGATGGAACTTATCACATTCGATTTAGGGGAAGAAATTGAGTTTAAGAACAAATCATCATAGAAGGGAGAAAGAGCCAATGCCTAAGCATAAAGAAGATATCGCGGATCGCTGGCTCAAAAAGGAGCGTAGAAAACATGTCAAGACTTTACTGGGGCGGTGACGACCCCTTTACTCACACTATGATCGTAGGCCCCACACGTTGTGGGAAAACAGCGACACTAATTAAACCGATCATCTATCAGATCCTTCTTGCCAAAGCAAGAGGTGTACCTTGCGGCCTAAGCGTTATTGAACCGAAAGGGGACGTAGCCCAGTTTGCCGTTGACTTAGCGCGGGAACTGGGTATCAAGGCGTATCACTTAGACCCGACGCAAAGAACAAGCGACAAGATCAACCTCATGAAAGGCCCCGTCAATGACGTATCTGAGGCTACGATTGCCGTCTTAAAAGGCATGTTTGGTAAACAAGAAGCTTTTTTCCAGTTAGTACAAGAGCTAACAGCCAGAAACTTCATCAAGCTCGTCAAGCTCAATCATGGTGACAACTTAGACATTCTCAGCGAATTACGAACCCTTCGTGACGATGCCATTCTGGAACGTGAACAGAAGATGTTGGAGAAAAGCGGCAAAGACCCCGATCTGTCTAGCTTTTTCACCAACGAAATGCAGGGTAAACTCGGTGCCAAATGGAAAGACCTCGCGCTTGGGCTTCGAGCACAAATCGAGAACATTGTTTCTAACGAGGATTTAAAACGAATCATCACAGGAGATAGCGGCATAAATCTGGACCAGCACATGGCCGAAGGGGGAGTCATCGGCATTAATACCGCGCTTGGTAAGCTCAAGCGCTCAGGAGACGCTTTCGGTCAGTTCATGGCGATGCACCTACAATCCGCCGCCTTCCGACGACCCGGCACGGAAAAAACGAGAATCCCGCATTATCTGATAATTGATGAAATGTCGCGCTATATTAACGCAGACACCGAAAAATTCCTATCCATTGCGGCGGAATACCGAGTGGCCGGCATTTTTGCCGTACAGTCCTTTTCACAGTTAGAGATTGGTGCAGGTGAATTAACCCCCAAAGCTATGAAAACCGCCGTTCTTACTAACTGTCGAAACAAAATTAGTTTTGGCGGTATAACCTACGATGATGCAGAATACTTTGCCAATGAACTCGGCAAGAACTGGGAGGTCATGCGTCAAAACACCTATGACGGATTCGCCTTGGCAAGTTTCCTTCCCAAAACCTACAGGGATACCGAGCAGGAAGAGTACCGTATCCGCCCAACCGATATTCAGGATGGGCTACCAAGATTTCATTTCATTCACAAATTACTTCGAGACGGACACCCCATGAAGCCTGGGATCGCCTTGGGGCAATTCGTCCCCTCAAACTGGCAGGAGAAAGCAAGAAACATCAACAACCCTAACTATCAGGGAAAAGATGAAGCACCTCAAAAAAGAGGGCTTTATTCTTTGCTCAAAAAACACATGCCACAACCGTTGAAGGGGGGTGAATCAGCATCAAGCATGCAATTAACGGAAAATGTTCAGGAAGGTATTCTAATGAACGACCCTTTAAACGTTCCCAAGGAACCTGAAAAGATTAAGGTTAAGACAAAAAGGACTCTCGTGGAACCAGACGTAAACACGCAAACCCCGGACAGCTTTCCGGAAATGAAATTTACTAGCGATCAATCAGAAAACTATCATACAGAGAACGGAACTCAAGCTGAGAATGCCCCTAAGCAGAAGCTTGAAAAGAAGCAAGTCAGTGAAGATCAATCCAGCGAAGAACCCTTTGTTTTCATGTAAACGACAATTGCAAAAATCCCTAGTATGGACCCGCAAATAGGGAACTCCAGTGATTATCAATGGATCATAAACATTTAAAACAAAAAAGAAAGCGAGTGGTGAAAAATGGATTTACTCAGACGGATGGTTGAAGGTTATGACGAACAAAAGGCTCTCGAAGCAATCGCTTTAACGGTAAAAGACTACTGGCAAGATGTGATTCGCGCCGAACAGAACCGCCTAGTTTTACAGGAAGATGTTGCGGGGATTGAAACGCATGGTGAGACACCTTGCGCCGTGGTTTACATCGGCTCAGTGAAAGGATTAATTCCAGTCTATGAGTTTGGCATTGAACAAGGCAATTGCGTAAAGAACAAAGACGATCTCAAAGACGAAGAAAAGCTCAAAAACAGCTATCAGTTTTTGCGTAACATGACTGGACAAAAGATCGCTTTCATGATTAAGGGTCATAATAAGAAAGATAACGTGTTTATGGCCAGTCGTAAAGAAGGCATCGAATGGATGCGCAAACGTACTGAAGGAGAATTAACAGTCGGAAATACCATTATAGCAGTCGTAAGGAAAGTCCTACCTAAACGGATTATTGCGGATATTGGTGGCATGACAGCCATTCTTTCTGCGCCAGACTATCAGCACGGCTGGACTGATGACCTCACAGAACTTATACAAACCGGAGATCATATCATGGTCAAATATCTTGGCTTTGACAAAGAGAAAGGGGTCGCCACGATCAGCAGGAAAGCCCTTATTCCTGACCCGTGGGAAAAAATTGAGCTTACCGAGAAATCCGAGTACACCAGTGAAATTATGGGAGTTAGACAAGGTGGCTGTTATTTTAGAGTAAAAACCCAAAACGGATATATCGATGGCTTCCTCAATCATCCAAGACATGAACAGTTAAGCATAGGGGATAAAGCACTTATTAGGATTATTTCTATTGACAAGGAACGCCATCAGATTTTTGGACGATATTTACGCCCCCTAACAAAAGACTAAATTTTCGGCCCACCTCGTGTAGTTGAGACAGAGAAGGGAGGGAGTGAAATTAACAACCTCAGCACCATCAACGACGTTAAAATCAATTGGTATCGGGTCCCGACGAGTGCCTTAACTTTAAACGACCGTTCTAATGAGCAATCTTTCCTTGTCCCCGATACGGAAAGGCGACTGTTTCATCTTCTGCATTCAATGGGGATTATGTTCGGCGGGCAAATCCAGGCTCACCAAATTCTGCACCGACAGCCAAGAACGGCACGCAAGATACTAGCTAAACTGAAAAGTGAACACAAAGTGGTCGAACAGACTTTAACTACTGGAGGTAAAGAATATAAGCTATATGCCTTGGGCCCCGTGGGCGCAGCCACGATTAATGTAACCTATCAGCCGGATTACTGGTTTCGGTACAGTGACTCCGACGCGATTCAAAGACTCATGAGTGTTGATCTCTATGTACAAATGTGCGATTATCTTTCGGCTGAAGTTAAGGTGTTGGCGGCAAACGGTCCCTACGTGCATACCTTCATTCATGCTGATCGTACGTATTATATTGGCGTTGTTTTAGGCGATGCCGTCAGCCTGCTTGAACTTTATCGCTGGGAACCGCCAAGAGAACGAGTAATCTTAATCTGCCAGAACGTGAACCAAGTGGATAGCCTGCTAGGGTATTTTGAGGAGCAAAGCCCAATAAGGCTCGTAACAAGGGAGAAACTAAAGGAGGGATTGATATTTTATAAACCGGAAAATGGTAGGTGGGTGCTTGATGTGCCGGATAAACTGAATCTCCCGATGTCTAAAGCTAAGGGGTTCAGTTTTGGAGTTGAAAAATAAAAATCTCACCCAAAAACGCAGTATTTTAGCAGGTTTTCAGCATAGCGATTCGCACGATTTTAACGCAATAATAGCCGGGATTCTAGTATCGCTCAAATCCCGGCTATCTCTTAATCTTATAATATATAAAAAATAAATAGAACTGGACATTTTAAGAATAACTGGAAGTTAAAAGTTGGGAGATTTGCATGTATTCTTCCATGCATTGAATTTGCTCTTCCATTGTTTGAATATTGATTTTATTAAGCGTAATGAAGGATGTCTTGATATATATGTTGAATTAATATGATATAAAGCCGCATTATTTTGATCTCGATTTTAAAGCTTTTATGTTGAGGTGTCCTAACATCGAGGTTGCTATGAAGGCACGAATATAACCATTGAAGAAATATATGATTCCACTGCAGAAACCCTAAAAATGAAATTATGTTTTCATTCATCAGCACTATACCGCATTGAAAACCAATTAGATGATCATTCCCTATTTACGGAACCCTGATCACAAGCGAAATCAAAGGTTTCGGTCATTTGTCAGAGTTTAGAAATGAGCGATTTTTTTGATCGTCATTTAAACTTATTTTGAAATTCGGGGTTTCAGCAGTGGAATCATATATTAATAATTTAAAAGGGAGACGTTAATCGTGCGAATAATGGTGAATGGACTGTTTACTTTAAAGGAGGGGGAGGCTGAGCTAGAATTTCTAGAAAAACTAAATGAGTGGATTTTAGAAAATGGATGGGAATTTAGAGATGCAGCTCCAATTGAAATCCCGGATAATAGTTTTAGACCTGTTCACGCAATTGGGTCAGCCGTATTTCATCCAGAGTATAATGGCAACGATAGTATGCCGGAGGTTAACAGGCGATATTTTCTTCGACGCACCTGGAATGCGAACCTTCCAATTCTGACTACATTTATGATGAACCCGAGTTCAGCTAGTGAACTTACAGGTGATAATACTGTTGATTTCATGATGGATTATGCAAAGCGCCATGGTTATGGAACACTGTTAGTCGTAAACACAAGTCCTGTGATAAAAAGGAGTAACACTAATGAAACTGATTTTCCACCCGATGCAAACAATTGGTTTTATATCAAATATGCACTTAGTAATGCAACTGAAGTAGTCCTTGGTTGGGGAGAGAAAGGGCAAAAATATGGGGTTCCAATTTTAAAATCAAATTATGCACTAGCTGCACTGCTGGAAAGACATCATGATAAACTTAGAGTGTTTGGGTATGGAAAAGAGAACACTACTGGACTATTCCCCAAACATCCCCATCCGCAAAAGATGACTCAAAGGTTTCCATTAGACCATGTGTTGCAAGAGGTGACAGTCGAAAAGCGAATTTTGATGTTACGCTAAAAAGTTCCCACAGTACGATATAAAAACCAATGGGAGGCTGGCAATTTTCTGTTCTATGCTTCATACGAAGACCTCGTCGTCAACATGCTTTTATTGTAATATATTTTAAAGCGGAAGATTGGTCTGCTCGATGGCGGCGAATCCTAACTTCGTTAACCAAGATATTATTTGCTTCAACTACTATGGGTATGACTGTGTGTTTGGTATTCCGTTACACTTCAACATTTGCCGATACAAACTTCTGGGGAGCCTAAGCCATCCTTTATTTCGACATTTAATTTTTGGTGATTATGGTAAACTGACTATTAGCCAGCTATTGCTACCGAACCAATTCATACAGTTTTCTGTTCCTTGATGAACTAGAATAAGATATGAGGAGCCTCAAGCTATAGATCATTGGTTGTGACTCCTTTGGAGTTCGTTTTGGCTGTCCAAAGGGAGTAGATTTATGTTATTCAGCCTTATGGTCATCTTACTTGTGTGTATTTCCCTTTTTACTTATCCATGGATACTGATCGTTATAATCGGTCTAATTTTTCTCTTTTTTCAATGGCCTGGAGACTAAGGTTTGAGAACCCAATGCAAATTTATTGAAATCGAAGGAGTAGGTAAATTGAAAAGTCTAGAAGAATATGATGAGTTTATTATAGATGAAATTGCAAGACATATTGTTGAGCCTAATCCAGTTCAACTATTATTAGAACTTGCAGGAAAGCCTATTGCTAAAGTTATGGAAATAGCTAGTAACAGTAAATTTCCTATAATTAAAGAGGTAAATACAGTTATTATGTCAGGAGTTGGAAAAGCACTTGAAACTACAATAAAAGCAGCAACCAACTTATGCAGTGAAAAAGAGGTTATTAAGGAGTATAACTCTAGAAATATTGATATATCTAGAATAGAAGAAATAAAGTACCTAGGCTTAGAACAAATAGATAAAGTGGCCGATAGCTATGATCTTAGTAATGCGATTTTCTTAGGTTTAGAAGGTGCTTTATTAGGCGTAGCTACTACTCTTGCAGAGGGAATTCCGTTTGCTCAGTTATTAATTCCGACTTTAGTAATGACTGATGTGAGTTCTTCGATGGTATTACTCTCAAGGCATGTGTGTCAGATTGCTACAAGTTACGGATATTCATCCGAAAAATTAATCAATCTTCCGCATATTCTTGCTGCAATGGTTCCAATAAATGATACATCTGACGAAGGATATTTTGCTGCAAAAGTTTTTGCTGTTGATGCCATCCGGGCTGGAGGCGAATATATTGCAAAACAAGCTGCAGGTACTTTTACTATGGACATCCCCGCGTTGGTAAAATTAATAGGTTATATAACAGAAAGATTAGGTTTACAGATTACGCAAAAAGAACTTGGTTTACTCGTGCCAATTGCTGGTGCAATTTTAAATGGTGGTGTAAACGTAGCCTTTCAGCAAACTGGTCATATCATTGCAAAGGATTACTTTAGATTACTAATACTTGAGAATAGGTACGGGAGTGAAGAAATACAACAACTTATTTACGATAAAACTCATGAGAAAAGAAAAAAGGCCTAAAAGATAAAACGTTTCGTCTTGAGACTTAAAGACTAAGACTCAAGGTGCCACATAAGTGCCTGGCTGTTTTTGGCCAGGCACTTATGCTATATAATCTGCTCATTTTTAGATATATATATGATGGCTGCACCCGAAAAGGTACAGCCATCATATATATCTATACCGCAATTATATGATTTCATATTTACGAGACGACTGCACTGACTTTCCGATTTGACTGCACAATTCGGTCCGTTATATTCATACTTCCAGTTATCCTACTAATTGTTATAAAAGCTTACTTGAGATAAAGCCGTTTACACGTACAAAATTGCAGTAGGTTGTTTTGATAGTTTCGAGACTAGATAAACATGAATAGCAAATTTCTAGCAACATTTTAGCATAGCCAAATCGCACATTTTTCGCAAAATATTTTCCGTAGAAATAAATAATTCTACAGCTAGGATTTTGCTAAAAATATGTTAAAAATCTGCGTTTTTAAAGGAACCGTCGCTATTTTTATGCTAATTTTTTGCTAAAAAGGCTGCTAAAATGAATTTTCAACTCCAAAATGGAACCCCTTATGTCTAAAGTAACGGGTACCATTCTGGGGTGCAAAATCAATAACCGCACTCTAAATAACTATCAGATTATAAGGCCTTACCCTTGCTAATTTCCTCATAAATTACGTCCAAAATCACACTGGTTAGCACACTGCTAAGCTTTTTGGTCTTAGTATTTTGCTTTGATATGTGCGTGGAGTATGCTATAATCAGCATATAAACGTTGATTATTGCACTCTGTACCACCCTGATGATCCTTGAAAGGACTTTGTGGAAGAGAGGCGTTTTACACAAATCCCTTGTACCACCCTGATTCTTCGGTAACTAAATGTAGAAGAACTTTGTGGAGGAAGGCGTTGAAATTCGGAAGTAGGTAGCACAGAGCTATAGGTTTTAGACTTTACTGTGCAAAAGAGTAATTCTCATGGGATAGTGATAGTGAGAATTACAAAACAAAAGAACATTATAAAGGGACGTATTTGCCTAAAAAGAGGGTAGATGCGTCCCTTTTTGTGTTTTCGAGAGAAATATCCATAAATCAAAAAGGAGAAGTGTAGAAACTTCATAGGTATAGCAGAAAAGTACGTCAAAAACGTGCTTTTTTTGTTTGCTCAAAACAACGGTATGCGCATGCCAAATTAGCGTAACAAGAAGGGGTCAACGCCAAAACTAACGGGCGTTAAATTATAAAATTGAAAGGGAGGTGGAGTTCCGAGTGCGCTCGGAACGAACAGAATGAGTAAAGCATTAACGGTAATCGAAGGAAACCAATCTTTAGTAGAAGGGTCCCCCAGTCGATTAATTGAGGCTTTATCCCCTAGGGATAAAGCTACGATTATGAGCTTGTGTATGCCTAGTGGGGCTAATGATTCGGAGTTAGCCCTGTATCTCTATCGATGCAAGGAGCAAGGCTTTGATCCACTTTCTGGAGAGCTTGTTTTACAAAAACGAATTTCTCAAAAAGACGGCACAGTGAAGTTATCATTCATAACAACGCGAGATGCCTTGCTAAAGAAGGCCGAGCTGAATCCTAACTATGGTGGTATGAATTCGGGTGTCGTCAAAGAGAATGATAATTTCCAAGTTGACACTGAGAAGGGAACGATCCATCAAGACTTTGGTGCAAAACGTGGGAAAATCATCGCTGGCTGGGCAGTAGTCTATCATAAGAACCGTCTTCCAGTAATTGCGATCGCCGACTATGCGGAATACGCTGCGGCGAACGCCAATTCACCAGTATGGAGGTCTATGCCATCAGCGATGGTCCAGAAGGTGGCAGAAGTAGCAGCCCTCAGACGACAATTCCCGATTCTAACACAGGGAGTTTATACGACTGAGGAATTGCAGACAGAAGCGGCACCAACCCCTAACGCTGTGTTAGTGGAAAAACCCGTACAAGAAGCATCTGTTACGAAAGCACTAAAAGGTGAAGTCCGAATGCTTGATGAGGAACCTGAACTATATCAGGAACCAGTGTCTCAGACCGTACAAGAAACCGAACTGAAGGCACAGGTGTCAGTAGAAGCACCGGAGGAAGTTCTACCTACAGCACCAGTCGAAGCGACGGACCAACCCCAGGATGCCTATAAGCTTTTAGGGCTTGCCACGGGTAAGTCCGGCACTGGAACCCCGTATGCTAAGCTCGCGTGCGAGTACAAAGGACAGAAGCTAGTTTTACTAGCTAAGGGCGAAGAAGGACTTGCAGAGGCTGGAAAGCTCAGTGAGGGATGCTATTTTCAAGCTGAAATAGTGGAAGACAAGGGATTTTCTTTTGTTCAGACTATTACAGTTAAATAGAAAGGCGGAATAGAAAATGCTTCCTTCAGTACT
>JARLHW010000212.1 GCA_031292075.1 Desulfosporosinus sp. | reverse complement strand
CAGACTTGTTACCCGTCCTCAGAGAGCAATGAATGCCCATGAGGTTACTCAAATGACTTTATTAGCGGGTATTAATCAGCTTTATGCAGAATATGGAGCTAATCCGAGAGATACGGAAGTTCAAACTGAAAAGAATAGAGGCTTTTCTGTTACACAAGCATGGAACATGTTGTGGGAAGCAGGCTATGGTACTACTAAATAACAATCTACGATTGACAGATCTAAGGATTGAAAAGACGTTCTCGTGCGAGAACGTTTCTTTCTTTCTTTAATGACTGATGTTCTCAATAGGATACAAGTTGTAATATTACATGCATTATATTCCGAAAATTGGTTAGGAAAAATCATTGTTATGATATGTTATTTCTGTACTAGACAGACCTTCTTAGTTGTGTTAGTATCAAAAGTAATTAAATATCAACGGATGAGTGATTCTTTTCCGAGGGAAAGAATTGAAAAGGGAAGTCAGTTAAGCTGACGCGGTACCCGCCACTGTAAAAGGGAGTCTACTTACAAGATGTCACTGGGGATACATCCCGGGAAGACGTGAGTTGATGAAGATCTTTAGCCAGGAGACCTGCTTATTCCGAAGTTAGAACTACCTACGGGAATGTTAGGGGGTGTATTAGTGGTATTTTCGGGACTACTATTGTTGTTGTCTGATACCAGTTAAACCTTTTACCCTTATATGTGGTAAAAGGTTTTTATTTTTTGAAACGGCACTTGTTATAGTTTGTGTCTTTTGTCATCTAGTACTAAATAATTGGAGGTTTTAAGAGTGCATATTGAAGATGGTATCTTATCGCCCTTGGCTTGTACTGCCTGGTACGCAGCTGCTACTACATTTATCATTCCAGGTGTAATGGAAATCAAACGAAAGGTCCAAGAAAATTTGGCTTACAAACCTTTCCTAGCTATGGTTGGAGTAGGTGTCTTTGTTATTTCGTGTATGCACTTACCTGTACCCGTGACAGGCTCATGTTCTCATCCTTGTGGTACGCCTTTAGCGGCAATTATAGTTGGTCCTTTTGCGACAGCAGTAATTTCTGCCATCGTTCTCTTCTTTCAGGCTATATTTTTGGGTCATGGCGGGGTTACAACGATTGGTGCCAATACCTTTTCCATGGGGATAGTCGGGGGTATATCCGGTTACCTAAGCTGGAAACTACTGCGTGCGCTGGGTAGTCCCATATGGTTGGCAGCTGGGGTTGCTGGTTTTGTGGGAGATATCTTGACCTATTTAGCCAGTGCGTTTGAACTTGCCTTGAGTTTACACGGTAATGTTCCCCTAGTGCACCAATGGATGATATTTTTTATGGGCTACGCGCCGACCCAATTACCTCTAGCGATAGGTGAAGCTGTATTTACGGCAGCTGTGCTTCAAGTCATGGTAAATCGTCGGCCCGATTTGCTGCCAGGGATTAAATTCCGCAAAAAATCCAGCCAGGAGGTAAAAACAAATGGCGTCGCTCGCTAAAAACCAAACTTCAACCGAACAATTTAGATTCTTCGATTCCTATACTAGAGTTCTTTTAACGGTCATGATTGTTATATTAATGTTCATCTTTGGAGCTGGGAAATACATGGATAGTCACAAAATGGAGGCAGGTGGCACGGATGATTTAGTCAATGATCTTGCCGCAGCGGTCACGCAAGGAGGACACCATCCGTTCGTGGATTTACCAGGAGATGCACAACTTGGAGCCTTTTCGGTCGCAAATTTTTTTGCTGGTTTAGTTGTAGGCCACCACTGGGAAAAGATATTTGGGAAGCCAGTCGAAGAAGAAGAGGATTCGGACGATGAATCAGACGGAAAGAGGACGCGATAAAAGGTGGTATAAGCGATGGAAATTGCAGTTTTAGATAAAATGGCCAGAGCGGACAGCCCTTTACATCATTGGGATGGACGCGTAAAGACTGTAATATTTTTAGGTGCCATCATCCTTTCAACAGCTTTTCAACACTGGTATCTTGCAGCAGTGTTGTGGATGGGGAGTATTTTACTATTTAGTACTCTTCACCTTCCCTGGCGTACCCTCCTTATTCGTTTGGGTATGCCTTTCGGGATAGCCTGGTTGGTCTTCCTTAGTTTGCTATTAACGAACGGAAGTCACACCTTGATGGTGATATATCTAGGAAAGTTGGCTTTTCCCGTGTATCGTGAGGGTCTGCAGCTCGGGTTTTTAATACTGTTTAGAATTATGACAGCCGTTACACTGGGCAGTTTGCTCTCATTTTCAACACCAATGATAGAAATTTTGGAATCGTTGCGCTTATGTAAAGTTCCTGCAATAATCATTGATCTTGCTGCAATGATGTATCGCTATGTCTTTCTCGTCGAAGAAACAGCTCGCAGTATGCGCCGTGCTCAGCTTTGTCGAATGGGGGACCAGCTGACTTGGATACAACAGGCCCGCGATATTGGAAAGGTTGCCGGGCATGTGTTAATTAAATCCCTAGACCGTAGTACGAGGATCTATAAAGCGATGTTATCTAGAGGATATATTGAAACCAGTACCGGGGCTGAATTCTTTACAAGTTCAATACCCTCAGCGGATTGGAAAAATGGTCTGCTCCTTGCGTCGTTACTTACTCTCTTACTGATTTTAGATATTTTGATCTAAAGGAAGGATACATTATGGGGCTTATTGACATTACGGAGGTAAGTTACACTTATAGTGACGGACATTCCGCCCTTAAAAACATAAATCTATCCATAGAAAAAGGGGAAAGAGTGGCTATACTCGGACCCAACGGAGCGGGTAAATCGACTCTTTTCCAGCTATTCAATGGTCTCTTACAAGCCACATCAGGTTCTGTTACTGTGAAAGGATTACCGGTTTGCAAAGAACATTTGCCGGAAATTCGCAGCAAAATCGGCATGGTTTTTCAGGACCCCGATGACCAACTCTTTAATTCCACGGTTCGTCAAGAGATTGCTTATGGTCTCATGAATATGCGCATCTCGGGCAAGGCTCTAGATGAGGCTATTGCCTGGGCCCTTCGGGTCGTGGACATGCAGGATTATAGTGCCAAAAGCCCTCATAACTTAAGTGGTGGCGAAAAAAAAAGGGTGGCTTTGGCAAGCGTATTGGCTATGCGGCCGGAAGTATTGGTTCTAGACGAGCCAACCGCGGCCCTAGATCCCCGTGGGGTAAGTAAATTAATTAGGTTGCTGAATTCAATTAACCGTGATCAAGGGATTACACTGATTTTTGCCACCCACGACGTAGATATCGTTCCCTTGCTCGCCGACAAGGTTTATCTATTAAGTAAAGGAGAAATCGTTTTGGGAGGTACTACAACGGAAGTTTTCAAACATAAAGAGGTAATTCGTAAGATTGATTTGCGCTTACCAAGGGTGGCTCATTTAGCGGAACTGCTCGCACGCGATGGCTTCTTAAATATGGACAACCTGCCCTTAACTATTGGCCAGGCCAAGAATATTTTTGAAACAAGATAATTAGAAATATCCTTTTGACGTGGGATAGTGGCCTTGTCCATAGAATTCTATAGTAAAATTCAGAAAATTTAAACTAAGGATTTACATATAGAATAAGAATGGATATAATTATATGTGTAAAAGGCCATGGAGGTCTTGACTTGACAGAAGTCTGGTCATCTTTCCATGGCCTTTTTTTTATTTTACTATCAGAAAGTATAAACTTTCGTTATATACTTTCTAAGCATAAGGGCAACTAGGCAGCCGCCTGCGCTGAGGCTTGGCGCCAGCCAAGTTTTCTTTATATGAAAAGGAGCATAATTTCTCAAGCAAAGCATTTAAAAGAGAAGTCAGGCAATGTGGCGCGGTCTCGCCACTGTTATAGTGAGCGACCAATGGATTTTTTGTTTTTATTGAAGGAGGCATAACTGTGAGATATAGAGAGAGGAACCAGACGATGGAAGAGCACAAGCAAGCGTTGCTTGATGCGCGAGGTAAAATTTTAGAGAAGTTTAATTCAGAAAAGGAGCAGAAAATTAAGTGGTTAGTGCAATTTATAGATATTGAAGATGAACTCGAAGAGTTATCTTTGCAACAAAGCCAATGGGCTATAGAGGGAAAATTAACTTAAGAAGGAATTTTCAGACGTGGAAGGGCTAAGTAAAATTCCTCCCACTGAAAGTAAGAGGAATACTATAAGGTATGGTTCACGGAAAGCCCTTATCCCGACTACCTCTGAGAATCCCGAGAGGCAATTTAAGACCATGGAGTCATTAGGCAAAAAGTTGGTGCCTTTGACTTCTATGGTTTTTATTTTCCATGCGCTAGGTTTAAAACCCCCGTCTTTCGGACGGGGAAGCTTTTAGCCCACGCTGCTTAAAAGTAATATTATTCGAAACAGCATGAAATAGGAAAGTAATGTCAGGGATAACCGCATACGCTATGGCAATTGTCTTTCAGATTCAGCTACGTTCCTTCTTGAATGCTTTGGCATTCGATGCGAGTTTCACTCGTCGTATTAAAATCCACCTACTTCAGTTAGGTTGTAGTTTCACGTTCTTGACGATTTCAAAGCTTGGTTATGAGTTTTGTCCTCGATTTTCTAGTGTCTGATTTTTTTCCCCCAAGAATTCTTGTGGTGCTTTTGGTTAATTCTAAGTTGTCTAACCCAATTGCCATGGTCTTCATACATCTCACCCCCTAGTGTTCTAATCATACGTGTTCCATTCACGGTTTTAGCCTCAGGTACACCGTAAAAAAAAGTAGTTAACTGGGTAAGTACAGTAATGACTCGATTTTTTTTCGCGATAAGCACGACTTGATAACCCTCTCGGACAGGATCCGGGGCTAAATAATAAGCGCAGTTTTTCATTTTATTTAAGATACAAGCTACCTCATTAGCATCCTCAAAGGATACCTCGTATGCAGTTTGTAACCACTCCTCCATAAAGCGGTTAACTGTGAGTGGGTCTAACCCGAGTCTGCCGACAACACCTTCTAAGCTATGAACAGTGGCTGTAATCATGACATTTCCCTCCCATCAACTATGCTAATTAACAATTCCTGATTTAGAAATACACCCTTTAAGTGACTTATAACTAATCAATGATCTTGTGGACTATCATGTAGTGTTAATATGTCTGATTAATGGAATCCCCCAATTGGTTCAGCCTTGGCTAGAAGTACATTTTTCATCAACCAGCGGAGATTTTAATCCTGTACCTCCAATATAATGTAATGTGATTCGACAGGCGGTTAAATGGTTTCGGATGTCGGCAAAAGCAAATAAATTAACCTCCTGCACTCAGATGCAGGAGGTTATAGATATGCTGAAAAACATAAATATCCTTACCTCCCATCCGTCGTGGGTTTCAAAGGTGAATTACGAACGAGCAGGTTTCCTGGCTTAAGTTCATCACAGCCCTACGTCTTCCCGGATAAAATCCAGTGACCTTTTGTAAGGCTACTCCCTATTACAGTGGCGGGACCGCGTCAGATTTAAACTGACTTCCCTTTTAAACATTGTCTTTTCAATTGGAAAGGACAATGTACTCATTTGTATCATATTTAGTTGATAAAAGAATATCATGGATAAAATTCCCTGTCAATGGCTTATTAGGGACGTTAGATTTTTTTGAGCTAACTGCCTCAGCTACTAACCTGTACAATTTTGCCGATACATTACGAAGAATTATGGCTATAATTGTTGAAATCCAGGCTAAAAAGTCTAAGAAAGGTATTAGTCTTGACAAGCCTTATGCATATATGTTAGCTTCAAAGTGAAAACTTAATATATGTGAAACGAGTATACTTTCTTGAGGGAAAGTATTGAAAAGGGAAGTCAGATAATCTGACGCGGTCTCGCCACTGTGATAGTGAGCGGCCTTACATGATGTCACTAGGCAACTGGGAAGACGTAAGGTAGCGATGAACTTAAGCCAGGAGACCTGCTCGTTACGAACCAACACAGGAGCCTACGGAAGATAGGGGAGGTGTCGTTTATGTCGGGAAGTTATCGATCTGACTAGTGAAGACGGCCAAAACCCTTTACAGGTGTTCTGTAAAGGGTTTTTGTGTTTTTAGCAAGGTATACAATACAGAACGACGTAAAGAGCTAGGGGGGACAATCTTTGAATGAGGATGATTCTAGAGTTGTTCTTACTGTAAGAGAAAAGAAGATTATTAAATTGATTAGAGATATTGGATTTGGTGAATTTAAGATTATTATCCAGAACCATGAACCAATAAGAATCGAAGAAATAACCAAGTCAGTTAAATTATAAAGAGTTCAACGTGCTGACCGGAAAACCGGAGGCACCATCATGGCGATGGTGTCTTTTTCTTTTGGGAAGGGGAATATTTTGCTTATCACTAAATTATCTACAGGAGACAGTTTGTTTAACTGCGCTGGACACCATGTTTTACTTTTGAGTGGCACGAGGAAAGTATTAAGTACATCCCCGCTGAACGGAGGCTACAGGGAAACGATCAAAGCAATATTCAACTATGACGAGAATACGGTGCCCGGGGAACTCTGTGAGTTGAAAGCTCCGACCTATGAGGAGCACATGAGGATGATTGTCAAGGAACTAGGACTTAATCCCCAGAAGACAACTGGGCTAAGCACGGCGGCATCGATGGACAAGGCTGCTATTCAACGGGTAGCTTTTGAAGACATAAGTGTTACGGCTATCGTTACTGGGGGAGTCGAAAAAAACGGTGGCCGTGCGGGCGACCCGGCATCTTTTCACGAGCGAGGGGAGAAAATTGAATCACTAGTGATGGGGACAATTAACATTGTCTTGGTGATCGATGCCGACCTGACTCCCGGTGCTCTAACCAGTGCCTTGGTAACCTGTACGGAAGCCAAGACAGCAGCTCTGCAAGAACTTATGGCGGGCAGCAACTACTCTTATGGCCTAGCTACTGGTTCAGGAACGGACGGAACGGTGCTGGTCTGTAATGCTGAATCGCCGACCAAACTGACTATCGCCGGCAAACATGCCAAATTGGGGGAGTTAATTGGCAGGGTAGTCAAGAGTGCTGTTAAGAAAGCGCTCTGCTTGGATACACAGTTAACTCCGGTAAGTCAGCATAGTGTCTTTAGACGCTTAAAGAGATATGGTATTACCGAAGTTAACGTTTTGAAGAAGTGCTTAAACTGGAACGGGGCAGTTGACTTAAGTAAAGATGAAATAGTTCACAAGTTGCATGAGCTAGACAAGGCCAAGGAGATCGTCGTATTAACCTCGTTGTATGTCCATCTCTTAGATCAATTGGATTGGCAACTGTTGTCAGTAGACGAAGCTATCGGAGCAGGAGAAATGTTGCTCAATCAGATGATCGGGAAACTAAAAATAAAATACCACCCAGCTAAAGTGCTCCATCAATCTCGAGAAGAAGTGATCGGGGGAATGCTGGAGAATCTCCGGGCTCTCCTAGCAACAGCAGTGGGAGGTGAGAGTGTTGTTCAAGGCTCTTGCTTACTGTCTTCGGGTTGACGAAGATGCAGGGACAAGCCACACTCCCTTGTGAGAAAAATAAACAACCGAAGGGAATATTTTAGTTAAAGATATGGAGAAGGGGAAGAATAGAAATGAAAAGAGAGTTTCGAAAATTATATTCATGGCTGACAATTGCTGTCATGATGTTGTCGATGCTTGTTATGCAGATTCCATTGGCTAAACCAGTTTATGCGGCAACAGAACAGAACACTTATTCAACAAGTTTAACCAAAGTACTTAACTATTATCAAAGCAATAATTATGGTAATGCTACTACCTGGTGGGATATGGTAGGACTCTGGGGTGCCGGGAATGGCACTAAAACTAATTGGAACAGCAGCAAGACGAGTCTTGCCGGAAATATCTTGGGAAGTTTGGCTAAGGGAGAAGATCCAAGTAATACTTCAGACGGCAGTAACCTATTAGCAGAACTGAAGGCGACACAGGAAAGCAGTACAGGTATATTCCCAGGCT
>JARLHW010000211.1 GCA_031292075.1 Desulfosporosinus sp. | reverse complement strand
GGGGGGGGGGGGGGGGGGGGGGGGGGGGGGGCGCCGGCGTGCTTGGGGCCTGCTCCGTGGCGTTATTGACGCAACCGCAGTGTGATTGCGGGGGCACAATAGTTGCGTACTAAGCATATTCTGCCGACGCAACCTTGCACAAATTCCATCAAGTCATTCAGCGTGGCTTTGGACTGAATGATGATCATCTCTATGCTTTTTTTATGGATAATAAAGCATGGTCCCGTAATGGAGAGACCTATTGGTCCCCTGGCAATGATAGGGGGCCCTTTGCCGATAAAGTAAAATTACTCCTGCTTAACCTGATGCCGAAGCAAAAATTCCTTTATCTATTTGATTTCGGAGAGGAGTGGAGATTTGCCGTCACTTTTGAGAAGAGCGCAGAAGAAGTGGCGGCAGCTAAAGTGATCGCCGGGAAGGGAGAACTCTTGGAACAATATCCAGAGGGGGAGTAAGAATAAAGTGCAAGATCATTTGGTTAAAGAGAAGCGCCCTTATCTCGCTTTTATGGTGAGAAAAGGGCGCTCTTGACTTTTCGGCGCGCTGCTTAAGGCCTACTTCGCTTCAAATTCGATCCGCTGGCTGGGATCTGTTTCCTTCGCGTCAATAATAGCATTATATTTTCCAATAACCTCCGCCAATTTTGTCAAAAAGGATTTATCGATAAATGAAGCGACAGGAAGCGCCACAGCGTCTCCCATAGCGTTATAACCGTCATTGTTAGTATCGGTACTCGGCGGAACGTCTAACTGGCTGTCATATATTGTAGTTCCGCGCAGGTTCCTTATGAAGAATTGTACTCATGCGCCGAAAAATTCAATTTCTTCTTTCGACATTGACGCCGGTTGCTTCAAGGTCTAAATCTCTGAAGGGCCCAATGTGATTTTTTAAAACTAACTAACTAATGCTTGCATTTGCAAAATAACTTGATAGAATATAAACATTAAAATGTAATTTAAGAAAGGCACGAATTTCTGTATGAAAAGATTGGAGGATGTGGTCGAGCTGGTGAGTGGTTCGCCGCAATTTAGGATTAAAGAAGTGTTTGATGATAAAGTGCCACTTTACATCTATTATGGACAATCAGATCTTGAAGAAGATTTGGTTGGCCTGGATTCTAATCGTAGTGACAGCAAACAAGTACGAACCTTTGACAAGGTAAATACCCTTTGTCAAGGTAATGTGGTTTTTAGTTTGATATCGGGAAAATCCACTCTGGTTGGTGTCAATCATCAGGGGTATCTATATACGCAAAACTACGTTAAGTTAGTAACTGACGAAAAGGTTGATGCGAAATATCTTGTTTATTTACTTAATGAAGATCAATCCATTAAGAAACAGATTCAAATGGGCTTGCAGGGTTCTCAAGTTCTAAAATACACGCTGAAACAAGTGAAAGAACTTGATTTGCCGGATTTGCCGGCAATAGAAACACAGCGACTGATCGGTGAACTTTATTTCAACCAATTGCGGCTGGAAGCCTTAAGAAATAGAGCGGCAAATTCAGAAACGATCATCGTATTGAAAAAGCTTAGGGAGGCGAGCAGGAAATGAAGGAGAACGAATTTGAAACAGAACTCATTCAGTATATGACCAGTGGCACAATCGCCAAACCGGAGCATCTGGAAGGTATCGGCGACTTTATGGCCAAAGATGCAAAGGCTGATTATGTAGTGAAAACCAAACTGTGGAAATATGAACCCCATATTAAAACAACAGCACAACTCTGGGATAACTTTAAGGCGATCTTGGAACAACACAATCAAAACACCCTTGACCATCCTTTAAGTGCTGTGGAATTTAATCAAGTTAAGAAAATCATCTCGGACCTTCGGACACCTTACGAAGCGGGGCAGTTCTTGTATGGCTTAAATGGTGTGTCCCAAATCGAGATTGATTTAGATGATGGACGCCATGTATTCCTTACGGTTTTTGATCAAAAACAAGTAGGGGCCGGGGATACGGTTTATCAAGTGGTCAATCAAATTCAACGACCGGCGGTTATCACAGGAAAGCAAGAACGCTGTTTTGACACGACGCTCTTGATTAACGGTCTGCCCATTATTCAGATTGAAGAAAAGCGTGACACCCGTGATGTCAATGACGCCCTCAATCAAATGCACCAATATGCTGATGAAAATCAGTATCGTGATATTTTCTCGACGCTGCAGATTTTGGTGGCCATCACGCCCAACAATGTGAAGTATATGGCCAATACGACGCCGGATAAATTCAATAAAGACTTCGCCTTTAACTGGCAGCGCAAGAGTGACAATACCATCGTGCGCAACTGGAAGGGATTTGCGGATTCAATGCTTTCCATCCCCATGGCCCATCAAATGGCCACCAACTACATGATT
>JARLHW010000210.1 GCA_031292075.1 Desulfosporosinus sp. | reverse complement strand
GATGCTTTAGAGTATCGGTCTTGGAAACTAAATGTGCATAGAAAAGCTGCGGAAAAATTTGAAACTTCTCTAGCGCAAGGCTGGTAAGAAAGGAGGAAGAGTAATGTCTGTTGAACAAATTAGCGAAGAAGTAATTAAAGAACCCAAAAAATTATTGCGTAAAGCTTACGATGGCACCATTACCGCTATGAGCTATGCAGAAATTCTGCTAAATCGGGCGATCAAAGATTTCGGTCCGCAACAAGTCGTTGGTTATCCTGATACTGCCTATCATCTTCCGGTCATCATGTGCCTTTCCGGAGAAAAAGTAACTACACTAGGTGAACTGGTTCCTATCTTGAACCGTTTGCGCAATCAAGTTCGCACTGAACTAACCGTTGAGAATTCAAAGCTTTGGGGTGAATCAGTTCTATATGCCGCAGAGGTTATTGAGACGATCAGTTATCTCCGTGGAGAAAATCCTAAAGAACTGCCTTGGACTGGATTCTTAGGCGATCCTATTGTGCGTAAACACGGGATTAAAATGGTAGACTGGACCATTCCTGGTGTTGCTGTTATTCTTGGACGCGCCAAAGACTCTCAAGCGGCCAAGAAAATTGTAGAAAACCTAATGAATAAAGGGTTTATGATCTTCCTTTGTGATGAGGTCATTGAGCAGTGCCTTGAAGAAAATGTAAAAATCGGGGAAGATTACATTGCCTTCCCGGTTGGAAACTTTACTCAAGTTATTCATGCAGTAAACTATGCTTTCCGTGCCGGCCTCGCTTTCGGTGGGATTGCTCCTGGAGACAGAGAAAAGCATCTTGACTATCAAAAACGCCGGGTTCTGGCTTTCGTTCTTCATCTCGGCGAGCGGGATGATGTCAAAGTGGCTGCTTCAATGGGAGCAATCTTCATGGGCTTCCCGGTCCTGACGGATCAACCGTTAACGGCTGAAGAGCAAATCCCTGATTGGTATATTTCTGAGCCTGATTATGAGAAAATCGTTCCGTTGGCCATGGAAGTTCGCGGTATTAAAATAACAAGCATTGATATTCCGATTCCGGTCAACTTCGGACCTGCTTTTGAGGGAGAAACAATCCGTAAAGCAGATACCTACGTTGAATTTGGTGGCGGACGTACGACCTCGTTTGAGCTCGTTCATTCGGTCGGACCCGATGACATTGTTGATGGTCAGATCACAGTCATTGGACCTGAAATTGATACCGTTCCAGAGGGAACCAAAATGCCCTTGGGAATTGTGGTTAATATCTACGGACGTAAGATGCAAGATGACTTTGAAGGCGTTTTGGAACGTCGGATTCACTACTTTACAAACTATGGAGAAGGTATCTGGCACGTTGCGCAACGGGATATGTGTTGGGTTCGGATTTCCAAAGAAGCTCGAGCTAAAGGCTTCTTAATTAGACACATTGGTGAGCTTCTGATGGCAAAACTGAAACAAGAATTCCCCGCTATCATCGACCGCGTAGAAGTTATTCTTTATACTGATCAGGCTGCAGTTGAGGAAAACCTCGTTAAAGCCCGTGAAGTGTATAAGAGACGTGACGATCGTATGAGGACCTTGACAGATGATTCTGTCGAAGACTTCTACTCCTGCCTGCTTTGTCAATCTTTCGCACCGAACCATGTCTGTATCGTCACTCCGGAACGTGTCGGCTTGTGCGGTGCTGTTAGTTGGTTGGATGCTAAAGCATCATTTGAAATTGCACCAACTGGTCCAAACCAACCGATTCCTAAAGGCCCAGCAATTGATGAATTAAAGGGCATGTGGAAAAGTTGTAACGATTATTTATATACAACTTCGAACAACAGCTTAGAAGAGGTTAATCTCTATACGATCATGGACAAACCAATGACTTCCTGCGGTTGCTTTGAGGCTATTATGGCCATCATTCCGGAAGCCAATGGGATTATGGTTACCACCCGTGAACACAGCGGCATGACCCCTGTCGGTATGACTTTCTCCACCTTAGCTGGAACATGCGGCGGCGGATATCAAACACCTGGTTTTATGGGAATTGGACGCTCATACCTTGTCAGTAAGAAATTTATTCCTGCTGATGGTGGACTTGCCCGTATCATCTGGATGCCTAAAGAACTAAAAGAGTTCTTGCGTGAAGATTTAGTTCAACGTTGCATCGACGAAGGTTTAGGCGAAGACTTCATTGATAAGATTGCTGATGAGACCGTCGGAACAACTGCAGACGAAATTATCCCGTTCCTCGAAGAAAAAGGACACCCTTGCTTCAGTCTTGATTCACTAATGTAAGCTGGTTAGCAAGATGCCAAGGCCGCTGTTTTCATCAGAGGCCTTGGTAGACTGTTGATGTTACTCAGCAAAGAAAAGTATATTCCTTAAGGACTATCGGTATGATATTAATGGACACCTACTTATACTAAATCAACTTAGAAAGGGGTTTCAAAATGGCTCTAACAGGTTTAGAAATCTATAAACAACTCCCTAAGAAAAACTGCGGAGAGTGTGGCGTACCAACTTGTCTCGCTTTTGCTATGGCATTAGCTGCAGGTAAAGCTGCATTGGACACCTGTCCTTATGTCACGGATGCTGCTCGTGAAAATTTGGAGTCCGCCTCTGCACCTCCAATCAAAGCCATCAAATTTGGCAATGGAACGGTTATGGGGGATGAAACAGTCATGTATCGTCATGATAAGACTTTTTATCATGAAACAACCATCATTATTCAAGTGTCTGATGCCCTAAGTGATGACGAAGTTAGTGCAAAAGTCGCTGAGATCAACGGCTTGGAGTTCGACCGCGTTGGACTTCATTACGCCGTCGAGGGTGTAGCAGTAGTTAATGAATCTGGTGATGCTGCTCGCTTTGCAAAGGTTGCTGCGGCTGTGGCTGCAGGCACTGAGAAATCCTTAATCTTGATGAGTAATGACCCCGCAGCGTTAAAGGCAGCTGTAGCTCCTTTGGCAGCACGCAAACCTCTCATCGGAGAAGCAAACGCCGATAACTATGAAGCAGTGGTTAATATTGCCAAAGAAAATTCAGTTCCTGTAATTCTGAAAGCAGAGGGCCTTGATGCACTGAGTGATCTCGTTGAAAAGGCAGTAGCCCTTGGATATAAGGAATTCGTTTTGGATCCCGGTTCAAAAACCACAGTCCAAAAGTTAGCTGATCTGACACAATTACGTCGTTTATCTATTAAAAAGAAATTCCGTACGTTTGGTTATCCTGTCATTGTTTTTACCAACCATGAAAATCCACTCGATGAAATTATGGAAGCTTCCGTTTACGTTTGTAAATATGCTAGTGCTATCGTTTTGAAAACAAGTGCTAAAGCTCATCTTTTGCCTCTGATGACGCTCAAACAAAACCTATACACTGATCCTCAAAAACCAATTCAAGTTGAGGAGAAACTGTATGCTATTGGAGAAGTAAACGAGAATTCCCCCTTGTATCTCACTACGAATTTCTCGTTAACCTACTACAGTGTCGAGGGTGAAGTAGAATCCACCAAAATTCCTAGTTATATTATCCCAGTCAATACTGAAGGAACCTCAGTTCTCACCGCCTATGCTGCTGGTAAATATGAGCCAGAGTTAATGTGGGAGACGATGCAAAAGCTTGGCGTTACTGACCTCCTAAAACATAAAAATGTTATCATTCCGGGTTATGTTGCTGTTGTCACTGCTAAACTCAAAGAAATCTCAGGCTGGAATGTTATTGTCGGTCCTCGGGAATCTAGTGGGATCGTTGCGTTCGCAAAAACTTTGAAATAGTGCCTGGTTGGATTGAATTGCCATAAGAGAGACTAAGAGTACAAGGCAGAGATTTAGATCTTCGCCTACTGGCTCTGGATGAGGGATTTCTTAAGGTAGAGTAAGGAAGTGACAACGATGCCCCCATTTCAAATTAAATTCATGCCAGAGAGCCGCATTATTGAGGTAGATCCTGGTACGTCGCTGCTCCATGCAGCCGCTCAGGCCGAAATATTTATCAAATCCGGATGCGGTAGTAAGGGATCCTGCGGTGCTTGTAAAGTTGTCGTTTTAAGTGGGGATCCCCAAGTGATCGGAACCGGAAGCTTGACACCTGAACAGTTATCAGAAGGGGTTCGTCTAGCCTGTCAAACCATGGTTCAAGGGGATATGACGGTTGAGGTACCTCTGGAATCTAGGTTAAAAGAACATCAGGTGTTAATGGGGGATGTCCAAAAGGGGATCTTACAGGAAAGCGATCATGATTTACTCGAGAAATTCGGGCATCAGCCTCTCGCAACAAAGCTGAGGATTTCACTTTCGGCTCCGACTTTGACGGAAAACACAAGTGATTGGGCTCGCCTGAGCATGGAGATTCGCCGTGTCCTACAAAGCGGTGAAAAACCCGTTGATATTCCTTTGTCAGTACTTAAAAATCTCCCTGAAGCACTTCGTAAAGCAAACTGGGATGTGGCTGTCACTTTAACTGATATTGACACTGGGATAACTGTCACCCACGTGGAAGCGGGAAATGATAAACCTCCGTATGGGCTGGCGATTGATATTGGCACAACAACAGTTGTCGTTTATCTAGTCAATCTCTCTACCGGAGAGGTGGTTGCTCAGCAGGGATCTTACAATAAACAAGCAAAATTCGGCGATGACGTTATCACGCGCATAGTGTATGCGGTTGAAAACGCTGAACAATTACAAGAGATTCGAATCGCCGTTGTTGATACCATCAACGAACTTATTGATAAGATACTTGTTAGTCAATCTTTGTCTAGTACCGATCTATCTTCTGCTGTGGCTGCCGGAAATACCACAATGACACAATTATTTCTAGGTGTTGATCCGCGCTACATTCGGCTAGAACCTTATATTCCTACCATGACAAATGTTCCTTCTATACCTGCGAAGGACGTCGGGCTTCATATTTTACCCGAGGCTTTGGTGCATTGTTTTCCTTCAGTAGCGAGTTATGTCGGAGGGGACATTATATCTGGAACAATGGTAACGGATTTAGCTAACGGAGAAGACATTATTCTCTTTATTGATATAGGGACTAATGGGGAAATAGTGCTTGGAAACACAGATTGGCTTGTATCATGTGCTTGTTCTGCTGGCCCAAGCTTCGAAGGCGGCGGGATCACCTTTGGAATGCGTGCAATGCCAGGTGCTATTGAACGAGTTGTCATAGATCCCGAAACTCTGGACGTTGCCCTCAAAGTGATTAGTAAAACCCTTCCAGTAGGGATATGCGGGTCAGGACTTGTGGATTGTTTGTCTAAGTTGCTTGAAGCGGGTATCATTGATCGCGTCGGAAATTTTCAGATGGGACATCCCGCTAACTCGGCTCGACTACGAGCTACTTCTGACGACAAAGAATTCGTACTAGCCTGGGCTGATCAAGCTGGTGGGGGAAAAGATGTCGTCATCACTGAAAATGATGTTAAAAACACTATCCGTGCTAAAGGTGCCATTTACGCAGGTATACGAACATTGCTGAATATGGTGGCTGTGGAGATGGACATGATAAGCCGGATCATCATTGCTGGCGGCTTTGGCAATTACCTTAATGTTCAGGATTCGGTTCAAATTGGACTGCTTCCAGATCTAGAAGAGGAACGTTTTGAGTTTGTCGGAAATGCTTCGATTAAAGGAGCGCGTCTCGCTTTACTTTCGCAGAATGCTTGGCGTGAAGCGAAAGAATTGGGGCAAAAAATGACCTATGTCGAGTTGTCGGTTGGCCCTACATTTATGGATGAATATGTTTCCGCTCTATTTTTGCCCCATACGGATTTCTCTCTATTCCCATCTTGCACTTAACGTAACACTGGAGGTAAAATCATGACCAAATATATTGCAGTTGCTGGTAAAGGTGGAGTGGGGAAGACGACGTTCACTGCTTTATTACTAAGGCAAATGGTTCATCAAAAGAGAGGGATTTCAGTTCTGGCCGTTGATGCCGATCCCAACGCAAACCTTGGAGAAGCTCTGGGTTTAACTGTCACAGCAACTATATCAGATTTGCTTGAACAAACTAAAGATCCCAAAGCGATCCCCAACGGAATGTCAAAGCAAATTTTTATCGAGTACAAACTTTCGCAGGCACTCGTAGAAACCAAAGATATCGACCTATTTGCCATGGGCGGGCCACAAGGGGCAGGATGTTACTGTTATGCCAATGATCTCTTGCGCAAATATATTGAGACCACTGGAGAAAACTATGACTTTGTGGTGGTGGATTCTGAAGCTGGTCTGGAACATATTAGCCGACGTACCATCCCGCGCATTGATGAGATGTTCGTTATCAGTGATTCCTCGGCACGTGGCGTTCGCTCAGCGGGGCGGGTACATGAACTGATCCGTGGACTTAAGTCCGCAGTAGGTTCGCTGCACTTGATTGTAACTAAATCTAGCGCAGGCAGTATGGACTCCTTAAGCGATGAGATAGAACGTACAGGGCTGACTGTGATTGGAGATATACCATTAGATCCTATGGTAGTGGAATATGACTTGGCGGGCAAACCATTATTCGATTTGCCTGATGATGCCGTTGCGGTTAAGGCTGTGGATATTATTTTGAACCGTGCCGGAATCTTTAACTAGAAAGGAGAGAAGTTCATGTCCGTTGCAATCGTAAAAGAAAGATATACTGGTAAAATTGGAGAGGTAACACTCGGCGCAACTTCTGAACAAGGAGGAACGAGAACCTCCACAATCACTATTGGTGGGGATAGCGCCTTACCATATCTAAATTTCGAAGGTAAAGTTAGTCGTCCTGTAATTGCCATGGAGGTCAATGACATCGCCCCAACTTGGAATGAAACGCTCACAAAACAATATGGAGATGTCTTCAATAACCCAGGCGCTTGGGCAAAACAATGCGTTGAAGAATTTGGCGCAGATCTCATTTATTTAAAACTCTATGGCGCAGATCCTGATGGTGCAAATCGCTCACCTGAAGATTGTGTCCGTGTTGTTAAAGAAGTTCTGGCTGCTGTAGGAGTTCCTCTTATCGTAGTTGGCTGTGGCGACACAGCTAAAGATAATGAAGTTATTGCAGCAGTTGCTGAAGCAGCTACTGGCGAGAATCTTCTCATCGGTGTGGCTGAACAGGAAACCTATAAAACTTATGCAGCTGCCGCAATGGTTCATAAACACACTTTGATTGCGCAGTCGCCTCTTGACATTAACATCTGTAAACAACTTAATATCTTGATCAATGAAATGGGCCTGCCGTTAAACAAGATCGTTATTGACCCACTTATTGCTGGACTTGGTTTTGGTATTGAGTATGCTTATTCCATTATGGAACGGGCACGCTTGGGAGCTTTAGGAAATGACAAAATGCTCTCCATGCCAATGTTCTGTTCCGTAGGTTATGAAGCTAATCGGACTAAAGAATCCAATTCCACTGCTGAAGAAAATCCTCAGTGGGGTGATCTTGATGATCGTGCTGTGCTTTGGGAATCGTTGACTGCTTCTGGTTTGATGCAAGTTGGAGCTAGTATTATTATGATGCGTAATCCTGCTGCTGTAGCAGTAGTTAAAAAGAACATTGAAGAACTGATGGGCGTCTAAGTTTTAACTCCGACTGTTAATTTTTATTCAATTATGAAATTCATAATGAATAATTACGTCATCTTGTAAGTCAACATTATTTTATAATTATGAAAGGACGTGGCCGAATGACAATGCTTATTTTTGGTGAGCGGATCAATGGGATGTACACTGATATTGGAGATGCTCTTAAAGCTAAAGACCCAAAGCCGTTACAATTTTGGGCTACAAAACAAGAAGAAGGCGGAGCCCACTATCTTGACTTAAATTCTGGTCCAGCTATCCCTAAAGAAGAGCGCGCAGAAGCTTATCAATGGATGGTTAATGTCGTTCAAGAAGTTTCTGAACTGCCACTTCTCTTAGACTCCACAAACTATGATGCTATTGAAGCAGGATTGAAACTTTGTAAGAAGCCTGCAATTATTAACTCAGTTGATGCTACACCAGAAAAAATGGAGCGCGTTTTCAAAATGGCCGCTGATTACAACGCTGGGGTTGTTGGCTTGACCATGGATAAAAAAGGAATTCCCTTAGACCATGAACTTCGGGTAGCTTTCGCAATGGAATTAGTTGCAGCAGCTGACGAATATGGTTTACCGATGGAAGATCTCTACATCGATCCATTGATTCTTCCTGTTAACGTTGCTCAAGAACATGCGCTTCAAGTATTAAAAAGCTTAGCTCAAATCAAAATGCTTGCTGATCCAGCACCGCGTACGGTTCTTGGCTTAACGAACGTATCTCAAAAATCTCCTCATAATATTACAAATTTACTCAATCGTACGTATTTGGCGATGGCTATTGGTGCAGGACTTGATGCAGCCATTATGAATGCCAATGATGAAGAGCTAGTTGACGTTGCAGCGACTACCCAAATATTGCTCGGTAGAAGCATCTATGCAGATTCCTACCTTAACGTTTTCCGTCAACGTTAATTTCTACCAGTCTATGAATGCCTAATTTAAGTATGACAATGTTCAATGCATTAGTGCATTCTTATGTAGGTACAGTAATTTTTAAAAGGAAAAGCATCTCAGATATTTCTGAGGTGCTTTTCCTTTTATGAGCTTATACATAAGGATATTTCAGATGAGCATTCATACAGAACAGGTGACAAGCATAGCTATCATAAGAGAGAGATAATCTGGAGGTGGACAATTATGGAGGCTTATTTTCATAAAGATCCCCGAATTGCAGAATGGATTAATCAAATCACAGAACAAGTATTTGCAGTGTGCTTATTGACAGGAGTAGACGCAGAGAAAGAGTTTCAAAAAGGTAGTCAAATAGTCACAAAACTTACGTCATTATTACAAGGAATATCTACGATTCCATCAGAATATTTGGAGGATGGAGTAAAACAACTTCTTGAGCAACAACTTCCTGACAGTCGTGTTATTAACAACTTTCCAGCGTTCCAAGATACTCTGGACAAAATGTTATGTGAAGGCATGGCGAAAGTAATCAACTTCCAAAACGGAGAAGTTCCGAACAACTCAATTTTTGTATTAGAGAAAACTAAAGAAGATCATTTCGAAGATCAGGCTGAATGTTCTGGAAGATCAGAGCAAGCCTCGCCTGAAGAAATTCTGCTAGAAAGTGCAATTCCTGCCATCGCCTCCACTAGTGCAACTTACCCAGATCTTAGAGAAATTGAAGTTGAGGATAGCACTAATAATTCTAAAGTGTATGGAATGTTGCGAACTTCGAAAGTGCCAGATCAAGCAGTTCCTCTTAAACGTCTTCTAAGTAAAATCTTTCCGAACAGTTCTGTCAGTTGGAACATAAATTTGATGGGTAAGACATTTTTAGCGCAGGTAGAGAATATCCTGATTTGTCTTTTAGATTCAGAGTGTCCATTAATTGAAGACTATGCAAAGGAAGGCTGGAAGGTTTTCGTGTGTAGTTCTGAAGATTTAACCTACCCTCGCAGATTAGAACGAGGAATTAGACAAATCCAGCGTTCAGGAAAGAAGTCACAGATTATATAATTACTAATGTATTTTCTAAATATCAGTAGGAAATATTATTTCTTTGTCGAAATACATAAGGAGGTACAAATTTGGAAGTAAACCAAGATATCGAAATGAGGAATAACAGTGTCAGATCTGTTGCAGAAAATCTTGGAGAAAACTCTGGCAGCGATCCAATCGGGAAAAGAAGAGATCTTTTTTATTGCTGAAACATCGCGGACTGAGACGCAACGACTGACTAGTGAACTATCTCAGCTTAAAGCCGAGATAGCGAAAGTTATTTCCCAAGTTGATTTTCTTGGTAAAGTTGAACGTCGTGTGCGCCAAAAACTAATGGAAGTAAATAAAGATTACCAAAAATACTCTGAGAAAGAAATGATCGCGGCGTATGCAGAGGCTAAAGATGCTCAGGTCAATTTACAACTTGCGCAAGGCAAAGAAACGCAAATGCGAAAACGGCGTGATGACCTTGAACGATCCCTACATCAGATGCAAACGACGATTGAACGTGCTGAGAGTCTGATGACACAAGTTAGCACAGCGGTTAATCTACTTCAAGGGGGAGTACCGAAGGCTCTTCAAACTCAGAACTACGATCAACGACAAGAGATGGGTTTGCTGGTCATTAGAGCCCAAGAGGAAGAACGGCGTCGGGTAGCTAGGGAAATTCATGATGGCCCTGCGCAGACGCTTGCCAATATCATCTTACGCTTAGAAATTGCCGAAAAATTATTTGAGGTAGATTCTAGCCAGGTCAAAGCAGAACTTGATGACCTTAAAAATTTGGTCCGTTCTAATCTAAAAGATATCCGAAGGATTATTTTTGATCTTCGGCCAATGGTTTTGGATGATTTGGGAATTGTGCCAGCCATTGCCAAATACTTAGATAACTTCCAGAGAAACTATGGGATAAACTGTGAGCTTCAGATTGAAGGCCGTGAAAAGCGGCTTCTTCCAGCAATGGAAGTAGCCCTTTTTCGTTTAATTCAAGAGGGAATGACTAATATAGCGAAACATTCGCACTCTGCAAAGGTAAGCATTACGTTGGTTTACCAAGAAGATTGGACAATTGCTCGGATCCGAGACTATGGTTTAGGTTTTGAAGTGAACTCTGCATTCACCGCTCCTGGGGAACATTTTGGGCTGATTGGAATGCGCGAACGCGTTGAAATGTTTTCTGGGTGTTTTTCCGTTCAATCCACCGTTGGAAAGGGGACAATAATCGAACTATCAATTCCATCGAGACATGAGGAGGAACGACAACATGATTCGGATCGTGATTGCCGATGATCACCCACTTTTAAGAGAGGGACTACGACGAATATTGGAATTTGAAGATGGAATTGAGGTTGTTGATGAAGTAGGAGATGGCCAAGGGGCTATTAATTCTGCCCGCAACATGAAGTTCGATATCTTACTAATGGATCTCAATATGCCTGGGGTGAATGGCTTGGAAGCAAGTCGAGTTATCCGTCGTGAACGGCCTGAAATTGGCATTTTAGTACTTACAGTTGATGATTCAGATGATAAAGTCTTCCAGGTACTACAAATTGGAGTGGCCGGCTATCTACTGAAAGATGTGGACTCCAAAACATTGATCCAATCTATTCGCAAGGTGTACTCAGGCGAACCAATCTTGTCTCCGGCAGTTACGGGTAAATTATTGAAGCAATTTTCCGGCTCAAGTGCTTTGCATAACACTTGTGGCCTTAGCGAACGCGAGATGGAAATTCTTCATTATGTAGTTAGAGGTTCTTCTAATCGCGAGATCGGAACTGCTTTATTTATTAGCGAAAAGACGGTAAAAAATCATCTCTCAAGCATTTACCGTAAATTGGGTGTTGAAGATCGCACTCAAGCAGCTCTTAAAGCCGTTAAACTAAAACTTGTTCTACTGGACTAAAGACCAAGGACAAAAGACTAAAGACCAAGAATATGGAATAGCCATTGCCATTGCGAAACGTCAATTATACGTGTAAAATAATATGTGATTCTTAAAATAAAAATACAATTCTAAATACAATAACATATTAAAGACGTACTAAGCTTTCCTATTTTCTCAAGAAAAGCTATTGGACGTATTTTTGGAGGATTGCAAAAATGAAAATTAACTTTTTTGGCGCAGCACAAGTTGTCACTGGTTCATCCTATCTCGTGGAATCAGGTGAATCACGTATCTTAATTGATTGCGGAATGTTTCAGGGATCCAAAGCGCTAAAAGAGTTAAATTACGCTTCTTTCCCCTATAATCCTGCAAGTATTGACGCTGTTGTTTTAACTCACGCTCATATTGATCACTCTGGAATGCTGCCTAAGCTGATTAAGGCTGGGTTCAAGGGTACTATTTGGGCGAGCTCTGAAACGATTAAATTGTGTTCAATAATGCTCCCAGATAGTGGCCATATTCAAGAAATGGAAGTAGAGCGCAAGAATCAAAAGCGGGCGAGGGCAGGACTGCAACCCCTCGTTCCGATTTATACCGTTCAGGATGCGCTGGATACTCTTCCGTACTTTCATGCAACGTCCTATCAAGATCTGATCGAACTTGCTCCGACTGTATCGTTCCAACTCTATGATGCTGGTCATATTTTAGGGTCCGCCCATGTTGTTCTCCACGTTAAAGAGCCGGATCTTGATAAAACTATTGTGTTTTCTGGCGACATTGGCAATATAAACCAACCCTATCTGGAAGATCCAAGCATTTTAACTAAAGCAGACGTTGTCATTATGGAAACTACCTACGGGGATCGTTTGCATGAAAACACAGATGAGAAGAAAATCGACCGTGCTGAACAGCTCGCCGAAATAATACGTACAACTTATGAGGCTGGAGGAAATTTGATTATTCCAGCGTTTGCCATCGAACGCACCCAAGACCTTCTTTATTATCTCCGTAAATTACAGGATGAACATCGTATACCTACGTTGCCGGTTTATATTGACAGTCCCTTAGCCATTGCGGCGACAAAAATATTTCAAGAAAACACCACGCATTTTGATTCGGAAATACGTGAACTAATAAAACAGGGCAGTAGTCCTCTGAGTATGCCTAACGTTCATTTTAGTCTAACTACTGCAGATTCAATGGCTCTTAATGAGATTGAAGTCGGAGCCATTATTATCGCCGCTAGTGGCATGGCAGATGCCGGGCGCATCAAGTATCACCTTAAACAAAACCTCTGGCGAGAAAAGGCCACCGTACTTTTTGTCGGTTATCAGGCGCAAGGTACACTCGGTCGAATTCTTTCAGATGGTGTTAAGACTGTAACCATACATGGAGAGAAAGTTGTAGTTAAAGCCCGAATCGGCCATATGGACGGTCTATCAGCCCATGCTGATCAAGCAGAGTTACTTCATTGGCTCTCTCTATTAGGAAAAAATGCAGAACAAATTATTCTTGTTCACGGAGAAGTAGAGGCACAAACTGCCTTTTCAGCTAAAATCCAAGAAATATTCGGGAAAATACCCCTTACCCCTCAACTGGGAGAAACTATCGAATTTACGCCCGGGCAAATCGTCCGGCATGCTCCTCAAAAAGAATGGTTGACACAGGACGTAACAATTCAGGGTAGTGATGAAAAAGCTCGACTGATTCCAGTTAAGACAATTAGCAAACTATCACATCAGCCTCTGTCACCAACATTTAAACGCTCCAAATTATCCGAACCCCACTTATCTCGCGCTCATGTCAATAGGGCCTATGTCAGGTTACGTCACCATCTCAAACAGCTGATAGATGAAGGGCAACGAACGCATAATTTTGACCGAGTCGTTAATCTTCTCGACAGTATGACACGTTGGCTTGAAGCGCAAGAACGGGAAACACGGCACTAAATGCTAAAGTATCATTAAAGCCAAGCATATTCTGAAGTTTGGCGCTTAATACTGGCCAGGAAGCGAAGTGTTTCCTCTCGCCGTTTTATCGCCAAACGTCTACCGGCTTTTGTTGATACTTTGTTCGGAAGAGCATCTGCAAAGAGACGAGCTCTATCGATAGCATTTTCAGGAGTCTGGATTAATTCATCTTGTCCAACTATACTAAATAAACGCATTAAGCCGATGTTGCCGAAATTATCCAATATGTCAGATTCGCGTAAATAGACAGCTTCATCACTGCGACCTGGTTCTGAGTAATACATGTGGTTTTCCACAGCATCTAAAACAATGGGTAACTTGAGCGGAGAGAACAGCATTTGTTGGAGGAGGTTTGCCGTAACTCCCTTGGAGCGTAAAGCGTGATCAACGTTTTTGAGTGCATAGACGGGGTATTTTCCTGTGTCATGCAGCATAGCCGCAGCATAAAGAACTTCATCGTCCAAGGTTAAGTGACTTGAAAGTTCTTTAGCCAGATGATAGACTCTAAAACAATGCTTAACGCCCCAAGCAGAGTGAGCGCCTGATTTATCTACGATTTGGATGAGTTCTTGCCGAAAGTCCATAAGTTGTCCTCCTTCGTTCGTTTGCAAACTATATACGCCAAAAGACAGGCAATATCCTGCCAAAATAAGGAAAATATATCGCGCCATTTTTACCAATTATCGTCTTTTCAAACATTTTTTAGACTATATATCCTTGGCGCCACATTTTTCGGAAAGGATTATACACAAAAAGTGAGAATTTTTTTGGAATACTTTCTTGGTTGGTGCATAGGGAGTGAACTTCAATGAATAAAGTTAGTGTTTATGGGAGCTTTACACAGGCTCTTTTCTTTTCCGGTGTGGTAGCAATTCCGAAATATCTCTTAACCCATTATACTAAGATTGGATTGAACGATCGTGAGATGATGGTGTTGATTCAAATTTTATGCGAAGCAGAAACTAACCCATATCCAACGGTAGCTACTTTAGCTGGGCGGATGACTATTTCCTCTTCAGACATTGAGGAGGTTGTGGGCAGATTGGTGGAACGGAAATTACTCGCGATAGAAAGGAACTGGAATCCTAGCGAGCAGAAATGGGATAACAGTTATAGTTTTGTTGGTTTGATCGACGAGCTTGCTGAACTCTGGGCCATAGAACGATCTCAGCAATTGGAAGAAGAACGCACTTTGAAGCAAAATCAATCCTCATCACAACAGTCTTCGCCTCCAACAAGCCCGCCAATTGAAAATTTAGTTCGTACCTTTGAGCAAGAACTGGGTCGGCCGCTCACCCGCTTAGAGTTTGAAAACATAGACCGTTGGCTGTCCTCCAATTTTTCTGAAGAGCTGATTATTGAAGCTTTAAGAAGAGGGGTAAGTGCTGGTATTCGAAATTTTCGTTATTTAGACTCTATCCTTCGAGAATGGGAAAAGAAGGGCTTGCACACGCGTGCGGAAATCGAAGCAGAAGACGCTTATTTCCAGTCTCGGCAGGAGAAAAAAATACCAAAATCAAAGAATCAGACTCCTCCCAAAACAGCAACGAATAAGTATGAAAAGTTTTATCTGTAGTCTGTATTATTAGTGGATTAAGATTCATCCTGGATTATCGAGGAGGGAATTGCTCAAGATGAAAAGTGTTAAAGATATTCTGAATAATAATGTCTTAGCCACTAAACCACTTAATACGGATTTGAAATTCACGCAAAATACCGATCCCAATTCCTCCAGATCCCACCAGAACTACGAAACGACGGAGGATCTCAACCCATCTGAAAAATTCAAATGCCCTACTTGCCAAGATCGTGGCATATTACTGGAAGGCGATGTAGCTTATCCCTGCAGTTGTATGCAAATGAGGAAAATGGAGAATCAATTTCGCCATGCACGAATCTCGCGAGTTCTCAAGAACTGTCGTCTTGACAGATTCAGATTTGATTTTTACGGACCGGAAAGGGCAGATCAAACTCACCGTCAAGGGGCAGCTAAGGCTTTAAATGCTGCTCGAAGCTTCGTTGCTGAATGTCAGCGTAACCCTCATGGCCTCGGGATTTTGTTCACAGGTCCAGTTGGATCAGGTAAAACTTATCTGGCAGCTTCCATTGCCAATGAACTAATTGAAGCCCAGCTTCAGGTTCTTTTCTTAGTAGTTCCGGATCTTCTGGATGAATTACGAGCATCTTATAAGTCTGAAGTTAATGAAATGGATTTATTGGATACAGCCCGAACAATTCCCATTCTGGTTTTGGATGATCTGGGCGCGCATAATTATACGGACTGGACCCGGAATCGTCTTTATTCAATTATTAATTATCGGATGAATGAGCAGCTTCCTACCGTTATTACTTCAAATCTTTCGCTTGATGAAATGGAAGACTATATTGGGGCCCGTACGACATCAAGGATAATCCAGTCCTCACGAATCTTTCGCTTGACCGTTGAAGAAGATATCCGCCATCAGATATATGAAGAACGCGAAGGGAAATAATTAAAATAAAATTTTTTTTTAAACCTATGCATGTCTTGAAGAGGACATGCATAGGTTTTTTTAAGGAGTAAAGCTCAAATTAATAGGAGGTGTGTTCAGCTTTGACTAAAATTATTGCGATAAACCGCAAATACGCCGTCATGGCAGCCAGTGTTTTAGTGATTTGCCTTATTGGATTTGCAGGATTTTCACTTTGGCAAAACACAGAGGCGAAAGTAAGTAAAATCAACAATGTTCCCGAAATTAAGATGCTTGGTGTAACTGTAGAACCTGTCTCCATAGTGAAAGATCTTACGTATGGTAGTGTTACCTTAAAGGGGGCCCAAGTGATCACCAGCAAAACGTTCGACTTGGTTGCAACAGTACAAAACACAACAGCCAAAAAAATGACAAATGTTCCGGTAGAACTACAAGTAACACTGGTTGGCGATGATACGAAAAAAGTAACCTCACCGGGGACCTTACCAACCCTAGAACCGGGTGCCACTGCCCGTGTAGCTTTTAGGCAGATTAAAGCTTTAGGAGATGCCATGGGGAAAAGTGCAACAGCTGGACAACACTTGATAACCTTACGCATTAAACCGAATCTTGAAGGCGGAGTAGAACAAGCTACAGAAGCAAGTTTTCGTTTCACAGTTGATTCGACGGTAAAAGTACCCGCTACCGTTAAAAAGCAGTAGCTACTTACAAAAATAAGTGCTCGTCATAAGCACTTATTTTGTTTTTTCTTCATAAGAGATATAATGATACCGAGGTGATTTAATTTGGAAATAGAAGTAGACTTACACACCCATACCGTATCAAGTGGACATGCCTATAGTACTCTTTCTGAAAATGCCCTAGCAGCCTCGCGCAGAGGAATCAAATTACTTGGTATGACAGATCATGCCCCCAGTATGCCGGGTGCTCCTCATCTTTATCATTTCGGAAACTTAGCAATCCTCCCAGAAGAACTTTACGGGGTCAGGGTACTACCAGGAGTGGAAGCCAATATCACAAGCCATGATGGGGATCTGGATTTGCCTACACTTTATCTTTCCAAGATGCACATTGTGCTTGTTGGACTTCATGTTATCTGTTACCCAGGAGGAACATCAGAACAAAATACCCGAGCCTACTTAAAAGCAATGGAAAATCCCTTTACGGATATGATGGTTCATCCGGGACGGCCTGATTTCGAGTTGGATCTTGAACAGATCGCTCACGCTTCCGCGAAATTGAATATTCCGGTCGAAATTAATAATAGTTCACTAGCCAAGGAGAAAAAAGGAGCTCGGGAGAATTGTCGTCGTTTGGCGCGTTACATGGTTAAGTACAAAGGTCCAGTTATCTTAGGAAGTGATGCTCACTTTTGGGATCGAGTCGGTGAGTTCAGTCACGCTTTAGAATTAGTTGGCGAGGCAGGGATCTTGGAGCACCAAGTGCTTAATACCTCTTCTGAGCGAGTGTTGGATTATTTAGCAACACGCCGGAAAAACCGTCCGTAGAAAGGTGCAAACGGCGTATAGTGCACTCTCACAATGGGAAGATTTCTTTACCGACTTAGACGGGCAAAGTGTGCTATACCATTTCGGAAAACATTTTGGTTCGAAGTAATGCATATCGCGAAGAAATGCTAGTATTAGTGCAAAAATATTTACATTTTATCATATAAACGCATGAGAGTAGATAATTTGTCTTCTCTTATGCGTTTATATAATAAACTTTATTTGTCTGACTAAATTTTTTATAGTACAATGAGAACTGTGTTAAACTAGAGTAAAGGACAATAGGCAGAAGTAAAGGACGTGTCGAACTGTGATTATGAAAGAAATACAGGTAGATCGCGAACGCATTGCGGGAGTTATTATATTTATTAGTTTATTTGTTATACTACTGACGGTGGTTGGCATTCGGATGCTGGATGTAAAAGTTTCAAATATTGAGTTAGTTGACGGTGGGCTGTATACTGTAGTTACCGATGACGGACCAGTAAATGTTAGTAGGGATGATGTTATAAGAATTGAGCGAACCTATACCAATGCTGCTATAACCGGCGCAATTATCGAACAGGATCGAATTTTTACTACTAAGGGTTTTATCTTCTTTTCTTCTTTAGATTCATTTCATAATACAGGGCTTCAGCTGATCAATTCTTTTGATTTTGGCGGAAAACTTGTCTGGATCAACTCAAATAACAATCAAGCAACTGAATCTGTGGAAACCCAAAATCAATTGATTAATGATAATTTGAAGGCTGTTCAACCGTTTAGTTATGCCATTGGTACCCCTTCAAAACTTTCATCGTTACTCTTTTCGATTATATTTCTCCAATATCTTGCGCTCGCTATCGGTGGGATGGCCTTGATGATCCTCATTTTCCCACTGCGATTGGAAACTCCGTTGCCTGTTCGTCCCTTTATGCAGGAAGAATCGGAGTATCGTTCTGCCGATGATTCAATAGGAGCAGTAGCAAAATAAGTTTGATTTAATTTAACGAACCACCTGGAATTGTAGATGTTGAATCAGATAGAGCTGGATGAATTCCCTAAAGATAAGGGTACAGATATAGACCCTCTTCTAACGATAGGTAGTTAATTAAAGAAGTTTTTGAAATGAGTGATTCAGGATGAAGAGGGCTATATTAGTATCAGGAAAAGTCTCATTGAATCAGGAAATTAAGGCGATGTTGCCACTAGTAGATTATCAGATTCTAGCCACAACAGATAATGGGATGGAAGCTTTACGTTTTGCTCACCGATTTGAGCCTGACTTAATCATTATGGGGTGGAATTTACGAGGCCTTAATTCATCGGAGGTTCTGCAAAATTTGATTATTCAGCATCTCTGTCCAATCATTGTTGTTCTTGCTCAGGAAGAGCAACACGTTTTATCTGAAGTGATTGATGCAGATGCCCACCAAGTAATTCTTTATCCATGGCGCGCACTTGAAATGGCAGCCGCCATCCAGCTTGCGGAGCATCGCTTTACTCGCGAAACGGAAAGCTCCCAGCAAATCCAGCGCTTAGAGGAAGAACTTAAGACACGGAAAATTATTTTTCAAGCCATGTTATCCCTTATTCAGCTCCGGGGTTATGCTGAACAAGCTGCTTATACAGCTTTACGCAATCAAGCCATGTCTACGCGCAAATCTATGCGAGCTGTTGCTCAAGACGTTCTTAAAGGTTTATGGTTACCTGAACTGGATTGATCAGACAGAAAGGAGTCTTTTTGATGATTGTTTCCGTGAAGCATATTAAGGGGATGCATTTCCAGGGCTTAGGAAGTTCAAAGGTAATCACTAACATTGATGCCAGCGTTACAACCGGGGGAACAGGGCATGGAACTAGCCCCATGGAACTTCTTTTAATCGCGATTGCAGGTTGTAGTGGTATGGACATTGTCACGATCCTGGAAAAGAAGCAGGTCAAGGTTCAACGCTTTGAAATGACCGTCGAAGGAGAGCGTGCCGGTGATCATCCACGAGCCTTTAAAGACATCGAAGTGGTTTATAAATTTTGGGGTGATTCTCTTCCTCAGGACAAAGTTCAGCGTGCAGTTCAACTTTCAATGGAAAAATATTGTAGTGTTGCCAACATGATTGATAAAGTTGCTGACCTTACCTACCGTATTGAAATTAACCCACTCTAGGATAGTCTATTAATCGGCATTAGAGAAGAGACGTTTTTTGTTTAAAGACGGCTCTTCTTCCTTTAAATACCCATAGGTATATCCTTGTTAGAACATATAAGTTTTGTTATACTTAGTACGGTGTAGTTGCTAATTTCCGTCGTAAATGACTTCATTAGGGTTTGTAGCCGCATCTTAGAATTAGCGGCTTGTTTTTTTGCACCAAATTAGAAATTAAATGGGTGGCATAAGTACAACTAAGGACTTCAGCCGGCGGTCCCTTCTGGCTGTCACGGCACCTTGAGTTGTAATTTACTTAATGCTTTAAGAAGGAGAAAGAGTTTAAATGAAAACGAAGAGTTCTATTAGAATAAAGATTATTCTGGCCTTTCTGGGATATAACCTAATTTTAGCGACAATACTTGCGCCATTCGTACTGTTTTGGGGACCCTTCCAGTCTCTTAAAGCCGTCGCCGTTGGCTCGGTATACACATCACGGCATCCGCAGGTTGTTAAGGCTTTTCTTTCCCAAGCAGAAATTGATCGGATTATGGATCTCAGCTCTTCTCAAAGTTCCAATGCTAACCAGGCCATAGCACGTACCAATGTAGTTGCCGATGCAAGTTCGGGAATTACGATCGAAGACATTCAAGGTCCAAGCTTTAAAGGCAAAGTGATGCTGGTCAAAGACCCGAAACGCGTAAAATTGGCGGTTACCAAAGAAATCGGGGTTACAGGAGAACGTGTTAGTGATCTTGTCAAGGACATGGGAGCTGTTGGTGGAATTAATGCTGGAGGATTCTATGATCCCAACGGTAAAGGAAACGGAGCTTTCCCAGATGGTCTAACCGTGCATGACGGAAAACTGGTCCACAATAATGTCAACGATAAGGCTGTCAATATTGTCGGATTTGATGACCAAGGGAAAATGTTCATCGGTAATATGACGGCCAGTCAATTGGAAGAAAAACACATTCGCGAAGCAGTCACCTTCGGCCCTAATCTTATAGTTGATGGCAGACCTGTGGTTTCAGGAGATGGTGGCTGGGGAATTGCCCCTCGAACAGGCATCGGACAAATGGCGGATGGAACCGTGATTTTCGTGGTTATCGATGGACGCCAACCGACTTGGAGTATTGGAGCCTCCTTGCGTGGTCTCATGAATGTTTTTGATGATTATCATGCTGTAAATGCCGTCAATCTCGATGGTGGTTCTTCTTCAGAACTCGTCTATAACGGTAAAGTAGTGAATAAGCTTTGGGATATTTTTGGTGAACGTTATATTCCCACAGCTTTTGTGGTTACCCCATAACACTTTCTAATCTCGCAAAAAAGGAGAAAACCCGCATGAAAAAGGCCCTGCGTATCATATTAGTTTGGACATTAATTTCTCTTCTCCTGCAATTTGGAGCTTACTCCTTTTTGAACAATCAAGTTCAAAAAGTTATAGCTCCAACGGTAGCTAGTGAACCGATCACGCTTCAGATCAAAGCCACTATCCCTAGCTCATCTCTGACAAATGTACAAATTTCTTACGCTAAGGATTATTTAGCCTATATGGAGGATGGAACCCTTAAAATTTTTAACCTTACCAAAGGAACCGTCGTTTTTGAGAAGAAATCGCCCTCTGTGAATGATCCAACCTATGGAGTTCTCTCGTACCAGTGGCTGCCAGACCGAAATACTTTACTCTATTTCTATGCCAAGAAGAACCCAGACCCAGTCACGTACGTTACTGTGTACCCACCCAAATCCACGGCGCAGACTCCGATAGAGGATCCGGCTACTGTAGAACCCAAAACAGAAGATCCGAATCAGAAAACTGTGACTGAGGTTCCAAAAGTCGTGCCTAAAGAGGTTCCCGTAGAGCCTCACGTTGAAAAACGCTATGGAAATCCACAAATCACAGAATTATATACACTTGAACTCCCGAATAGTGATGAAGATATAGCTCCGGATGACCGCTTTAATCAAACGATTGACAATTTTCCGGCAGGAGGAAAGATCGAAGCATGGGTTGTCTCAACCTCTACTAATCTTATGTATCTCACTGTTAAAAACGAAGCGACTGAACTACTTATGGAAATAGACGTTATGAAAAACGTACGCACATTAAGCAAATCAGGAGAGACCATTGATAATATGGCTGCTTCAGATCGGTATGGGACCCTTTATCTCGACAGCAAAGTGGGGGCTACCCGTCAGGTAATTGCCTTAGATGGTACAAAGCGTCAAATCATCTCTAAAAACAGTAACGATAGAATTTTGGGAATTAGAGATGGAAACGTCTATATCGGCGAAGTAGAAAATAATCAACTCATCAAGATTAAAACCACGTCAGACCTTGCTACCTTAACGGATGAGCCTTCGCTGAAAACTGAATGGGAAGGAACTATTCCCTTTGACGATAACGTACGCACGCTCATTGGTGCTAAAGGTCAAATGATTGTTTATGATCATCAAACAGCTTATATCGTAACAGCCGGTCAGTTAGCACAGGTCAAATTGCACGGAGATGAGAATTACGTCTCTGTTGATGGCGCAGAGCTTATCCAACTCACCAAGCAAGGATCGTCCACTCTTGCGGAATTGCAACCCCTTAAGTCATAAAATATTTTTTAACGTATCAGAAAGTATAAGTTTGGGGGTCCCCCTTTACTTGTTTAGTCTGAAGAACAAATTGTGAAAAGGAACGCCTCTAGGGCGTTCCTTTTCTAGCGATTCCTCAGAATATTTAAGTGAAAAGCAATTTTATGGAGTTTGAGTTTGCCCAGGAGTAGTTTGTAATCCCTTAAGTTGGGTTTGCAGATTATCAAGCAAGGTGCGTATTTGATTCATTTGATCAATGATAGAAGTTATGTTCGTCGCATTCAGTCCCGTCGGCGATTGAGCTGGGGTTTGCGCCGATGGAGACGGAACAGCCACAGGCACGGGTGTGCTTTGTCCAGGCGTTGTCGGTTGAGGCGTACCATCTCCGAAAAGCTGAGTTAAAGCAGAACCTAAATTATCAGTCATTACTAAATGGTCCTGATAAGCGAGCACGACACGTTTCATCTCTGGGATACTACCACCGTTATCAGATTGTAGATAGATCGGTTCAACATAGAGAAAGTTTCCTCCGATCGGCAGAGCTAAAAGATTTCCTCGAACCACGCTTGAACCTTTTTGGTCCCACAAGGACAATTGCTTCGAGATGTCAGGGTCTTGGTCAATGCGCGATTCAATCTGCAATGGACCGTCTATTTCAGTATTCTTGGGCAGTTTAAACAGCAATAACTCGCCATAATGGTCACCGTCCATGCGCGCTGCCATCCACGCCACCATGTTGTTTCGTGTATTTGATTCGCTTGATGCCGGTGTAAAGGGAAGCATGAGCACGAATTCCGGTTTATCTTCTCCCGGGATTTTCATAATGGTGTAATAGGGAGCTACATCTTGGGGTTTCTCTGAATAGAGTTCTTTGGCAGTATCCCAAGCATCTTCTTTATTATAGAAGACCGAGGAATCTGTCATATGGAAGGTTTTAAGCATTGTGCTTTGTACAGTAAATAACGTTTCAGGATAACGGAGATGGCTCTTCAAGCCAGAAGGCATACTCGCTAGATTTTTAAATACACCAGGGAAAATCTTCATATATGTCTCTAAAATTGGATCTTTGGCATCAACTGCATAAAAATCCACGGTTCCGTCATTGGCATCTACAATGACTTTTACTGAATTTCGGATATAGTTAAACCCTTGTCCTGGGTACTGATTGGAATAGGGAAGAGCATCAGATGTAGTATAGGCATCAATAATCCACTTTAGATGACCACCGTCAATCACTAAATAGGGATCCGAATCATAAGTTAAAAACGGTGCTAGCTTTTGAACGCGATCTTTAATGTTTCGGTACACTAGCATTTTACTGCTGGATGTCACTTCAGAAGCTAAGTAGAAGCGTAAAGTTCCATGGCTAAGTGAGAGCATTAGCTTATTAAATGGAGTTAGCAAAATTCCTGTTTTACCAGTGTAGGAGTTTTCAGCATTTGTATCCCCTTGAGGATAATCAAATTCTTTAACTGAAGTATCGGCAACTACCCAGTCGTTTGTCAGCTCCCCATAATAGATGCGTGGTTCAGTAATCTTGAATTCGGGAAAATCACTGACCGGAGGAACATCTTTAATAGCAAAAGAAGGAAGCCCCTCTGAGGTTACAGCATTAGCAAACGAAGCAGCCACCCCGTAACCGTGCGTATATTTAAAACGTAAGTTGACAAAGGTTTGGGCTTTAGGATCTAAATCAGGGGTTGAAATTTCACGGGGCCCCATTAAGACCTGTCGGTATTCTCCATTGACCATATAACGGTCGATATCAATATCATTAAATTTGTAATAAAGACGGATCCCTTGCTTTTGAGTAAAGGTCTGTAGCAAGGGCCGGGTATCGTTAAGGCGGATGTTGTTGAGCGTCCCTTGATCGGCATTCAAAGCGCTGATTGTAATGGGCGTGTTACCCGGGTAATTAATTTCTGAAATATGGTCTAAGCCATATCCGAATCTCGTCAAGGCTATTTCATGTTCGATATAAGGTTGTTCTTTACTCAACTCGTTCGGAATGACGACAAAGGATTGAAGGAGTGAAGGAAAAACACCATAAAGCAGGATTCCGACTGCGAATATACTGACAACAGGAATCGTTAGTAAACGTGAATCTTTAAACGCTATAGAGATACCTGCTAAAATAAATCCTAAAGCACTGATCACAACTAGAATTTTAAGGGCGGGAAGGGTAGCAGTCAGATCCGTGTACCCAGCCCCAACCACGTGCCCGTGGATAGAATACAATAACTGAAAAATATCCAGGTAATAACCGAAAGTCTTTAATATGAAGAGGATACCAATTAATAAGGCTAGGTGTCGCCGAGCACCGGCAGATATTTCGACTGCGCCTTTTTGCCAAAGCTTGCTCGAGTGAAATCGCAAGACACCTGTAACTACATAAAAGATGGTTGTAAACAAGGTAAGTAAAAATAAGGGAGCAAAAAATGCATTAAACAAGGTCTTTAAGAAAGGTAATTGAAAAAAGTAAAAAGCCAAGTCCTTACCAAAAATGGGATCAACTTGACCGAAGGACGTGGCATGGATAAACGATAAAACATCCAACCAACCCGTGAAGCCTGCAACAAAGCTGACTCCAAAACTTACAATAGCCGAGATCGCAAGTAACCAAACAGTCACTCTGCGTTGACTAAGGCTGAGAACTTTACTGTTCATGTTCTGAACCAAACGTAAACGGAGACGCAAGCGTTCATTCACAAAGGTCACGATGGCATGGCGAATAGATAATAAGGTTCCGGCAATAAAGATGAATAGAATCGTGCCGTTTACAGCTTGAAAAAGCGCTTTACTTAGGATTGGTGTCCAAAACAATTGAGTGTAACCCAGATCTTTAAACCACAACCAATCTTCAAATAAGCCACTCGACGCGGTCAATAATATGCCTAATAAGATCAGGGCAACTACAAATTTGGTAAAACGGTGCAACTGTGTTTCCTCCTTTAACATTTGAACATTCTTGACTTAAAACTGAAATTTTATGCCATAATAAATAGTATACAATATATTCTTCCCAATAAATGAAAATCCCTTCATCAAGTTTACATATTTTATGCAATATCTTTTTAAATTTAGAAAAGATATGGTATACTATTTTTAATACCCTTGAGGGGTATAAATAAACTTGGCTAGCGCCAAGCAACCTGACAAAGGCGCGACCGCCTTATCCGAAGCTTTCAGCTTTGGCCTGGTATAAAACTTAATGAACATATTAAGAGGAGTTGAAAGTTATGTATGATGTCATTATTGTCGGCGCGGGCCCTGCTGGCCTGACGGCCGGAATATATGCAGCCCGAGGGGGACTTAAAGCTGCCATTGTGGAATTTGCGATGCCCGGAGGCCAAGCGGCCTCGACGGAGAACATTGAGAACTATCCTGGATTCCCAGAGGGGATCAACGGCTATGAACTTATGAATGCCTTTCATAAACAAGCCTTGACGTTTGGTGTAGAATTCATTTTTGAGGAAGTACAAAGTCTTGCTCTTAAAGAGCGTATAAAAAAAATTCAAACGACCAGCCAAGTCCTTGAAGCGCACGCTATCATTATTGCTGCCGGTTCCAAACCGCGGTTGTTGGGTGTACCCGGTGAAGAGACTTTTAGAGGCCGTGGCGTGTCCTATTGCGCAACCTGTGATGGTGCCTTTTTTAAAGGCAAAACAGTTGTCGTCGTCGGGGGTGGTGATGCGGCCATAGAAGAAGGGGTGTACCTTACAAAATTTGCGCAAGAAGTTATTATTGTGCACCGCCGCGCAGGCTTCCGTGCTTCTCAGATCGCCGTGAACAGAGCAAAAGATAACCCGAAAATACGCTTTGAACTCAATACTGTGGTTGCGGAAATCCTCGGTCAGGGTCGTGTCGAAGGCGTACGTATTCAGGAAGCGAATGGTGGAGAGACTCGCGAAATTCCGGCGGATGGCGTCTTCATCTATGTCGGAACGGATCCTAACGCTCAATTTATTCACGGAGAAATTGAGACAGACGATCACGGCTATATTCTTACTGACCAACGTTTACAAACTAATATTACCGGTGTATATGCTGCCGGAGATATCCGTAACACGCCGCTCCGTCAAGTAGCCACGGCGGTTGGGGATGGCGCTTTAGCAGCGGTTGAAGTGGAAAAATATCTTTCGGAAATGAAAAAATAGTAACTTGTTCTAATATTTTTGACAATATACATGCTGCTAAAAGAGGAAAATACTTGATATTATCTCGACTTTGTACTATAATGTACAAAGTAGCATAAATATTATTGTCACATATAATTAGTATAGTTAATAGAGAGGGGGAGATTTTAGTGCACTTCGTAGTCTGCCTAAAACAAGTTCCGGATACGTCTGAAGTTCGAATTGATCCGATCACGAACACCCTCATGAGGGAGGGTGTACCCTCGATTATTAATCCGTACGATGCCCATGGCTTGGAAGAAGCGATTCGCCTTAAAAAGAAAGTTGGAGGTAAGGTGACCATCGTAAGTATGGGGCCTCCGCAAGCCAAAGAAGCATTAAAAAAGGCCATGTCTTTTGGGGCCGATCGCGCAATTCTTTTGAGTGACCGAGCTTTTGGTGGCTCAGACTCCTTAGCGACTGCTTATATTCTCTCCTCTGCACTTCGCAAGATACATGAAACTGAGCCGATCGACCTCGTCTTTGCCGGGAAAGAAGCAATTGACGGTGATACCGCCCAAACAGGTCCCGGCATTGCCCAGCGTTTAGGTTTTCCTCAATTAACGTATGCGATAAAAGTTAGAGAGCTCACCGACACAACCGTAACGGTAGAGCGCAAGACTGAAAGCGGCCGTCAGATTGTTCAAGCTCAGTTACCTGCACTACTCACGGTGGAAAAGGAACTTAACGACCTAAGTTACGCAAGCCTTCCTAATATGATGAAAGCAGCCGCCTATGAACCAGAAATGTGGAATTTCCAGTCCCTACCCTTTGATGTTACGCAGATGGGGTTAAAGGGTTCGCCGACAAGTGTCTCAAGGATTTTTGCCCCACCCGGTCGCACAGGAGGAGAAATACTGGATGGGATGCAGGATCCCAAGGGAACTGCGGCCTCCGTCGTACAAAAAATCTTCCAACAAAATATTATCATGGTTCATCCCCTTATGAAGGGAGGTAAACAAGAATGACTGTTGTTGTTGACAAGACAAAATGTATTGGCTGCGGAGCCTGTGTCATGGAATGTTCACTTGAAGCTCTGGATATTGTCGATGGGATCGCTGTGGTGGATCCGAAAAAATGTCAGGATATGGGCAATTGCCTAAAAGTATGCCCGACTAATGCCCTTTCTTTACCCAATCAACCTCAACCCAACAAACCCCAAGAGGAGCTGGATCCTAAAGCAGGATCAAAATTTAATTTTAAAGATCCATTGCCCGATTCGGTCCAGGATTACGCCCAAGGCAACGAAAAAAAGACGATTCGCGCCCAAGAAGCGCCTGTCGCCGGTGGAACTGTCTGGAGCGGTGTCTGGGTTATTATTGAATACAACAACGGTAAGGTTGCTCCGGTGTCGTGGGAATTACTGGGAGAAGGACGCAAGCTTGCTGATGCCATAGGGTGTGGACTCTGTGGAGTGGTTACCGGACATTTGGTAGATACTGTTATTCCGGAGGCCTTTGCTTATGGGGCTGAGAAAGTTTATGTCATTGATCACCCCGTACTTAAAGACTACCGTACTGAACCTTATGCGGAAGCTATAACCAGTCTAGTCAGAAAATATCAGCCCGAAATTATTCTGATGGGAGCCACTTCAATAGGAAGAGATGTTTTTCCGGCCGTGGCCACTAAAATGCAAACCGGATTAACGGCTGACTGTACGGTTCTAGGCATAGATTCGGGGACGAAACTTCTCCAACAAACGCGTCCTGCCTTTGGTGGAAACATTATGGCGACGATTCTTTGTCGTACGAGCCGTCCGCAAATGGCGACCGTCCGTCCTCGAGTAATGGAGATGCCAGAGCGAGTTGAGGGCCGCACCGGAGACGTAGTTCGTGAAGAATTCAGTTTTAACGAAAGTGATTTCCGTACGAAAGTTCTTGAATTCATACCCTCCGATGCCAAGAGCGCTTTCTTGGACAAAGCAGAAATTATCGTGGCCGTCGGCTTAGGAATCGGCGCGAAAAGAAACATGGTTCTTGCAGAAGAATTAGCGGACGTTTTGGGCGCTACCCTAGCAGGATCTCGTGGTGCCGTGGAGGCAGGCTGGCTCAGCCATGACCAACAAGTCGGACAATCCGGGGTCACAGTACGCCCTAAAGTCTATATCTCTATAGGAATATCGGGCGCAATTCAGCATTTAGTGGGGATGGAAACCTCTGACTTTATTATCGCCATTAACAATGATCCTGAAGCGTCCATCTTAAAAGTTGCTAATTATGGTATTGTGGGAGACTTATTCCAGATAGTACCTGCATTGACCGCAGAGTTCAAGAAACGCCTTCAGCACGGCGTGGCAAATTAAGGAGGGGCAAACATGGAAAACTTTGATGTAATCATCGTCGGAGGCGGCCCTGCTGGCCTGTCTGCTGCGATTAGTGCTGCCAAGGCTGGTATGAAAACAGTCGTGATCGAACGCGGTGATTATCCTGGAACCAAGAACGTCATGGGGGGCATACTCTATACAAAAGCCACTGACATGGTTGTTCCCGAGTTTTGGAAAGAAGCCCCTTTAGAACGCCCCATCATTGAGCAACGGATAGCGATGTTAAGTGGTGATGAGAGTATCATGGCTGGCTATCGCGACCCTGCTTGGGGAGTTGAACCCTATAATGCGCATTCCGTGTTCCGTGTCAAGTTCGACCGGTGGCTGGCAGAGCAAGCTGAAAAAGCTGGGGTTATGATCATTACCGAAACTTTAGTTGAAGATCTGCTCTATCAAAGCAATAATGTGGTTGGGGTTCGAACCGGCCGTGCTGAAGGGGATTTGGGAGCAAAAGTGGTGATTTTGGCGGAAGGTGTCAATAACTTCTTAGCAGTTAAAGCAGGACTTGCTAAACCATTGAGACCCCCCTCTGTGGCAGTGACTGTCAAGGAAGTCATCGCCTTACCTAAAGAAAAAATAGAAGATCGTTTCTGTCTCGAAGAAGGACAGGGAGCTACCATTGAATTATATGGAGATTCCACGGCAGGGCTGATGGGCGTAGGGTTTATTTATACCAATAAGGAATCCATTTCCATTGGGGTTGGGGCAATTCTTGAACCGCTGATTCGTGATCATTGGACACCCAATGATTTACTGGAAAATTTAAAATCTAAGCCCTATGTCAAACGATTGCTTCAAGGCGGAGAAACGAAGGAATATTTGGCTCATCTAATCCCCGAAGGGGGCTATAAGCAAGTCCCGAAACTTCATCGTCAAGGCGTACTTGTGGTTGGGGACACAGCCATGCTGATGAATTCGTTAAACCGAGAAGGTTCTAACTTAGCTATGATCTCGGGCAAAATCGCTGGTGAAGTGGCTGCTCAATCGATTCAATCAGGTGATGTTAGTGACCAGGCTATGACGGTTTACGAAACCCGTCTCAGGGATTCTTTTGTTCTCAAAGATCTTCACCATTATCGTCATATGGCCAAGTTTTTTGAAGATAATCCACACCTTTTAAAGACCTATCCTAAACTATTTTCTAAAGCCGCCAAGATGTATCTCACCGCTGATGGGACCCCCAAGAAGCAACGTCAAAAGGAAATCATCAAGATGGCTTTCGAAAATCGCTCGATAGCCGGTTTGCTTCAGGATGTTTATGGGGCATGGAGGGCGCTGTTATGAAATTAGATGATAAACTTTTTTTGGTACGGTTTAATACTGACAAGTTAAATCATATTAAGATCATCGATCCGAACATCTGCTTGAAAAAGTGTCAAGACAAACCCTGTACGCGTTTTTGCCCAGCCCATGTATATGATTGGGATGAAGAGGAAAAACGCATCTCGGTCGGGTATGAAGGGTGCTTGGAGTGTGGTACTTGTTTGATCGGTTGTCCGTATCAGAACATTGACTGGAAGTACCCGAGAGGCGGATTTGGAGTTTCTTGGAAAAATGGCTAATGTTGTGGTATAACTATAGGAATAATCACCAGGGGCAAAGAGCGGGTGGCCATACAGGTCTCCACGGCTCTTTGCTTTTTCATGCTTAAAGATGTTACTATTTTAAGAGCGTACAAAGTTACTTTGACAGTTATAAACCTAATCGATAAAATGGATAGGAAGGAAGGGATCAAGTGATCATGGATAATATAATATTGGAAGAAGTTTATAAGAAAGAATTGCAACTTATTAAACTGATAAATTCCTTCAAAAAGGTCTTAGTGGCCTTTTCTGGCGGCGTGGATTCTACCTATCTTTTGGCTGTCGCTCATCAGGCCTTAGGTCAAAATTGTAAAGCAGTTTTTGCGCGCGGGCCAATGATTTCCTCACAAGAAGAGAAGGAAGCACTGGCGCTAGTAAAGCATTATAATTTTCCCTTAGAAGTCATTGATTTCGATGTTTTAGCCATCCGAGAGTTTCGAGAGAATCCGCCAAATCGTTGCTATTTCTGCAAGAAGAAACTATTTGAATCATTTTTGGATTTTAACCAACGTTCTGGTAATTTTACGGTTATCGAGGGTACGAATGCTTCTGACACTTCTGACTATCGTCCTGGGCGGGTGGCTCTTCAAGAACTGAGCATTATAAGTCCACTTCTGGAAGTAGGTCTTACCAAAGCAGAAATTCGGATTTTATCTCAACACCGAAATTTACCAACTTGGAATAAACCTTCCATGGCTTGTCTGGCCTCTCGCGTTCCTTATGGAGATTCGATCACGGCAGAATTACTTGCACGTATTGCGCAGGCTGAAGCCATACTTCACCAGAAAGGTTACCCAGAGTGTCGTGTCAGGGTACACGGTGAGATTGCTCGCATTGAGATTCCCCAAGGCGACTTCTTCAAATTTATCCAGGAATGTTCAGATATCACGATCCCCTTGTTAACCTTAGGTTTTCGCTTTGTCACCCTAGACTTAAGTGGATTATGTTCGGGCAGCCTGAATCCTATCCAGCAGGAGGTTTCATCATGAATGAAGAGACAATTAAAGCTTTGCTTGAATCCGTGCAACAGGGCACCTGTTCCCCGGATGAGGCATTACTCCAGTTAAAGGATCTTCCCTATGAAGATTTAGGGTTTGCTCGTTTAGACCATCATCGTGCTCTGCGCACAGGACAATCAGAAGTGATATTCTGCCAGGGAAAGCAAACTGACCAGATTATTGCCATCTTAACTCACTTAGCTGCTAAGGCTAAAAATGTGTTGGCGACTCGTCTTAATCCTGAAAACGCCGAAAAGATCTTACCCCATTTCCCGAACGCTCAATATGATCCTCAAGCCCGTTGCTTACTTCTTCGCCCCTTAGCGGAGCCTACCATTCCCGGCAGGATCCTAGTTATGACGGCTGGTACTGCTGATTTACCTGTGGCTAGAGAAGCTTGGCTGACGGCTCGCTATATGGGACACGAAGTGGACACCTTATTTGACGTCGGAGTGGCAGGTATTCACCGTCTGCTCGGTCAGAGAGAGCTGATGAATTGCGCAGAGGTGCTAATTGTAGTTGCTGGAATGGAAGGCGCCCTAGCGAGCGTTGTCGGAGGACTAGTCGAACAACCGGTTATCGCAGTACCGACCAGTGTGGGCTATGGCGCCCACTTTCAAGGTCTTGCTGCCTTACTCAGCATGTTAAACAGTTGCGCCTCTGGGGTCGGAGTCGTAAACATTGATAACGGTTTTGGGGCAGCATCGCTAGCCTCTGCGATTGTGCGCCGGATAGCAAGAGGAAAATAGGGAGGAACCTTTTCATGAGAGTTTTATATTGGGATACGTTTGCCGGCATCAGCGGAGATATGGCCCTCGGATCATTGATTGCTTTAGGTGCTGATCCAGAACTAATAGTCAATCAACTCCATTCTATCGGATTAACTGAATTTGTACTCGAGGTACGTCCGCGCCAAGTCCATGGAATTCAAGCGACGAACATTGATGTCCTCATTGCGGAGGACCATGCTCAGCCTCTCCCCAAACATGACCCGGAGCACGTCCCTGATAAAGATCACGGGCATAGACATGAACATAAACACGGGAATGAGCAGAACTTTGAACACAAGCATCATAATCGCCGTCTCCCGGATATCCAAAAGATGATTCTAAGTGGGACTTTGTCCGAACGCTCCCAAAAAAACGCCCTTCAAGTCTTTAATGTCTTGGCTGAGGCAGAAGCCCACGTTCACGGAACGACACTTGATCAAGTTCATTTTCATGAAGTGGGTGCCGTCGATTCGCTTGTGGATATCGTTGGAACCTGTATCGCTTTGGACCAGCTAGACGTTGAATCAATTAAAGTCTCCACGTTGCCCTGGTCATCTGGTTTTGTGCATTGCGCCCATGGAATATTGCCAGTACCTGCTCCCGCGACACTGATGTTATTGCGGGGATTTAAATTCCGTGAATCAGGAATCACGGGCGAACTGATAACTCCAACAGGTGCGGCCCTGACCCGTGCTTTAGCCCAACAGTCGGCTTTTCCAGAGATGACTTTACTCAACGTCGGATATGGCTCCGGAAAAAATGATTACGGCATTCCAAGTTTATTGCGAGGGGTTTTAGGGGAGATTTAATCAGAGGTGAAATATGCTTCAACAAATTATCAATAACCTCAGAGAAACTGGCTGGACACTTGTTAAATTAGAAGGTAACTGGGTTTGCGCTACGCACGGATTGCTGAAACATGGACTTTTATTGGGTGATTTCAGTGAACTTCCCCAAGAATTTAAACCATGGCTTAGTAACTTTGCCGATATTTCACAGTGGGAAGCTATTGTTTTTTGCCCTAAAGGGGTTGATTCTTCACACTTGAAACAACACCGTTTCCCTGGTATCCAGCTATGGTATTGGGATACACAACAGGGTAACTTATTTCCGTTTCCCCCAACCAAAGATCAGAAGATTCCTCGCTGGTTAAGGCAACTCGCCAGCGGGAATTCTGCTTCTCTGGAGAGTAATCCCCAAGCCAAAAAGCATTTCGTCCCAATTCTTACGTATATTCTTTTAGGCATAAACTTGGTTGTTTTTTTACTCATGGTTTTTGCCGGATTAAGCTTGTTCCCAAATGATATTTCAATAGTGACCGATCAACGTGTGCTGATCGAGTTTGGAGCCAAAGTAAATTCCTTGATTCAAGCGGGTGAAGTTTGGCGTTTACTAACAAGTACTTTTATCCATATTGGCATCATCCACTTAGTCTTTAACCTTTATGCCTTGTGGGCCATAGGTCCATTAACCGAAGAAAGTTTTGGGCATCGACAGTTTTTGGCGATTTATATCCTCAGCGGGCTCGGCGGGTCAATAGCCAGTTTGCTATTTTCTCCAGCACTTTCGGCAGGGGCCTCCGGGTCAATTTTTGGGCTTTTAGGAGCATTACTATATTATAGTTTTAAACGACCCTCCCTTTGGAAATCTGGCTTGGGAATGAATCTTGTAATTATCATTATAGTAAATTTCGGATTTGGCCTCAGCCAACCTGGAATTGATAACTATGCACATCTGGGTGGACTTCTTACAGGAACTCTAACAAGTGTTTTGATTAGAAAAGGAAAATTTGCATAATGCCAGCGCAAACGTCAACGTAATAGATTCACTGATCTAGCGTGTTCCAGAGTTTCATAATAATACCTCTTCTGTATAGGCATATTTTTTCCCCCTGAAAGGACAAAATACAATTAAGAGCTTGCGGTTTCTTAGCAAGGTGGCTACTAAATAATGCCATCGTTAGTTAAGAAAACGTGAGCTCTTTAGCGTATTGCGAGCAGATTTTCATACTCTTATGTATTTGTTTGTTGGGCCGTTCGATGAATCTCAATAAAAAACTCACTTACTTCTTCAGGGGTTGGAATATGTTGATCAACGTGACCTAACTCTTTAGTGACAACTGCAAAGGCATTTAACCAAGCCATCGTAATCCGAGTGGCTATTTCTTGAGGGCTATTCATAGTCTAAAGCTCCCTTCTCATTTTTATTGTTAGTGTATGATTCACTAGGGTAAATCGTGTCAAGTGAAGGCTTATTCACGTCTATCTTCAGAGAAAAAAGAACTAGGAAGAATACCATTAAATGCTATAATGGAAAAAGAGAAGAGAGGGGAAGCTTTGAAAAAAAGAAAAAGAAAACATAACAATTATTTTTCGCGTGATCGTTGGGTCTATGTTGGATTATCGTTGGTAATCCTTCTTATATTCGGAAGGCTCATTACCCTTCAGATAGTTCGAGCTTCCGACCTTAATGCCAGAGGGATTGAGCGGCGGACAACCGATCTCAGCTTACGGCCAGAAAGAGGCACTATCTTTGATGCCCAAGGCAATGTCTTAGCACAAAGTATCCCGGTAAAAGAAATTTATGCGGATCCTAAAACGTTGACGGATCAGATTAATAAAAAACAGTTTAAAAGTACCAAAGAAGATGTTGCTAAAGAACTTGGAAGCATCCTAGGAATAGAGACAGAGACTATCCAAGACAAGCTCAATAAAAGTTTAGTTTGGATTAGTCTGGCTCATCAAGTTGATATCCAAAAGGCTGACAAAATTATGGCCCTTAAAATTCCTGGAGTTGGTGTAAACGATGAAGAAAAACGTATTTACCCTATGGGAAAGTTCGCGGCTTCTGCCCTCGGAATTGTGAATCTCGACGGTCACGGAGTAGAAGGAATAGAGTCATATTATGATCAAGTCTTGTTTGGTAAACCTGGTTTTCGGTCACAGGAAAAAGATACCAGAGCACGGTCCATCCTAGATGCACTTCAGCAAAGTGATCCTTCAAGTCCCGGAAGCTCCGTCACCTTAACCTTAGATTCAACGATTCAATACTTTGTTGAACAACAACTGGATAACATACAGCAAACAGCGAATGCCAACAGCGTAACGATTTTAACCATGGATCCGAAAACAGGACGAGTTTTGGGCATGGGATCCCGTCCCACCTTTGATCCCACAGATTACTCCAAGGTGACACCGGAAGCCCGTCGCAACCTAGCCATCGGTATGTCCTATGAACCAGGATCAACCTTTAAGATTGTTACCGGATCAGCCGCTTTGGAAGAGGGGGCTATTCACCCGGAGGATACGTTTCCTGATCCCGGTTACCTGCGAATTCCACCGCGTATTATTACAAACTGGGACTCTGACCAAAAACCACACGGTAACCCTACGTTCACCCAAGGGATGCAGTTGTCCTCGAATGTCGTACTTGCTCAGGTCGGGATGAAGTTGGGGAAAAGTGCTTTCTATACATACTTGAAAGCATTTGGTTTTGGCACCAAAACGGGCATTGATATTTCAGGTGAAGAAAATGGCTTGATCCTTCTACAAGACAAAGTGCGCGATATTGATCTTGCTACGATGTCCTTTGGCCAAACTAATTCGGTAACCCCGATCCAATTATTATCTGCCATTTCTGCGGTTGCCAATGGGGGGACGCTTTATCGCCCTTATATCGTTGATAAAATTTCGACGCCTGATGGGCAACTCATTCAACAACAAAAACCGACTCCCGTACGTCAGGTTATCTCTCAAGCGACGGCTACACAAATGACCAACGTCCTTGAACAAGTTGTATCAGGGGGAACTGGACATTTAGCACAAATCCCAGGAATTAATGTTGCGGGTAAAACGGGAACTGCTCAGAAGGTGGACCCTAAGACCGGGGCATATTCACCGACGGACTTCATTGCTTCATTCACAGCTTTTGCTCCAGCGGAAGATCCTAAAATTGCGGTGCTAATTATAATTGATTCGCCAAAATCAGCTGAAGGCCATCAAGGAGGTACTCTAGGAGGACCACCAGCTAAAGCAATTATTGAAGGAGCCCTCCAATATTATGGTCTTCCGGTCGCTAAAGATACTCAGAGCACCGTTGCTATTTCTCCCAACGATTCCCCTGTCAGACCTTCACCGAAACCGGTAATCCCGGAACGTACACCCGTAGGAGGTGAAGTTGTTATTCCGGATTTAACAGGCATGACCATGCGCCAAGTAGGGGATATACTGGCGAGATCGGAACTTCACTTTAACTTTACAGGTAGCGGTTTAGTGAATCAACAATCACCCTCAGTAGGAAAAGTCGTGACCAAGGGCACAACGATTGATGTCAAGTTTTCTTCTTTGGTGCCGTAAATCTAAAAATAAATCTAATTTCATTTTTCATGTTGGTTATGCTAGGATGAGTTGTAAACAATAATAATGAAATCACGGAGGAATGAATGATGCGACTTGACCAACAGATTGATTACATGAAAGAGGACCTAATTGCTGCCGTTCAAGCATGTATCCAGATTAAGAGTGTCAAGGATGTTGAGCATGCTGCCCCGGGTGCCCCATTCGGGCCTGGAATCCAAGAGGCCTTAGAGTGGACTCTAGCCTTGGGAGAGAGATTCGGCTTTACTGTTAAAAATGTCGAAGGATATGCTGGCCATATTGAAATAGGCTCAGGGGACCTTTTGGGGATTCTTGGTCATCTCGATGTTGTTCCGGAAGGGGAAGGATGGTCTGTCCCTCCCTATAGTGCGACTATCAAAGATGGGAAAATTTTAGGCAGAGGAGCTTTAGATGATAAAGGGCCATCTCTGGCAGCATTTTTTGCCATGAAGGCTATTAAAGATGCCAATATCCCCTTAAGTATGAGAGTGCGCCTCATCCTAGGCACCGATGAAGAGTCCGGTTGGGCCGATATGGATTACTATCTTAAAAAGGAAGAAATCCCACAAATAGGATTTGCCCCAGATGCCGAGTTTCCTGTGATTCATGCAGAAAAGGGAATTCTTCACCTCGAATTGAGTAAGTCTCAGGCAACATCTTTTCCGCATCTTGTCCAAGTTCAGGGGGGAGACCGAGCTAATGTCGTTCCGGATGTTTGTGAAGTTATCCTAAAAGGACTCACTGCCGATGTTATTGCCAAGCAATTGCAAGATTTCTCCTTTCCGGAAGGTGTTAGCGCTAAGCTCAACAGTAAAGATAGTGAACAAGAAAATAAACTTACCTTCATGGGTGTGGGGGCCCACGGCAGTCTCCCCCAAAACGGTAAAAACGCGATTCTATATGCGTTACAATTTCTTCGGACATTACCTCTTACCCCAGAAGAACAACGCACCCTGGATTTTATTTTGAAATACCCGGGCACTGGCTTTTATGGAGAAGGTTTTGGGATCGCATTAAGTGATGAACCCTCAGGTAAACTTTCGCTAAACTTGGGTATTTTAGAATTGACCTCCGACCGGGTTCGCTTCGTCATCGATATTCGCTATCCAGTCACGTACAAGCGAGACGATGTCTTTCTGCCAATTGAAAAGATTGCCCAAAGTGAGCAGTTTGAGATCAAAGTTTTAACCCATCAGGATGCCCATCATGTCCCCAAAGAAAGTGACCTAGTTCAATCTTTGCTTAAAGCCTATACCGATGTAACCGGGCTTAAACCCTTTGCCTTTGCCATTGGCGGTGGAACCTATGCTAAAGCGCTTCCCCAAGGAGTTGCCTTTGGACCCGTTTTTCCAGGTGAACCAGAAGTGATTCATTGTGCTGATGAATATATATCGATTGATAACCTCCTCTTAACAACCAAGGTCTACGCCCAAGCAATACTTAACTTAGCTGCTGCCCCAGAGAATCGATAGAAAAAGCTTGACTATCGTCTGCTTTAGAGGTATACTTTCAATTGTTGCAATTGCGCCACTAGCTCAGCTGGTAGAGCATCCGACTCTTAATCGGCAGGTCCCTGGTTCGATCCCTGGGTGGCGCACCAAACAGTTTTGAAAGTCTTGTGTAGTAAGCATTTCGGATTTCCGAAATGCTTACTTTTTTGTTATTGGGCAGTTTCAGGCCTTCCACCTTCCGTTTATTTGAGCTTTACACAATTTTTGCTTCAACTAATTTATGTTTTAGACTCGCTCGGAGAAGCGGTGGCAAAGGTTGCGCGTCGAGATTCCACCTGGTCTCGTTAAACGGTGGACCTTTATAATTGCCAACGATAATTACGCTCTAGCTGCTTAAGTGCCGCTAGCATCCTGCTTTCTGTTCCTACGAAGAAGGGTCAGGGTGTCAAAACAGTAGGGTGCTCTAACAGCAATGCTCGGAGTTGTTAGATAAGATTATCGAGCTAGCCTGAACTGAATCCTCTCCTTTAGGAGTCAAGACTGGCGAAACTTAAATAAAGGATACACGCGTAGACGCTTTTATGGCAGCTCTTTGATACAGGGGTGCAAGTCCCCTCGCCTCCACTAAATAAGAACTCAATAATTGATACAATCAATTAACATAAAAAGTCCAGCAATGCTGGGCTTTTCAGCGTTTTGGGGTAGAAGAACCGTTTAAGGCGGTGCTATTTGTGTTTTTGCACCCTTATCGTTGAAAGATGCACCCCCTGGAGGGAGAATTATACCTATCGTTAAAAGGTATAGGCATCGTTAAAAAGTATAAACAAAGGTAATCTCGATCTGGCCATATTTCTTAAATTAATTCTTGATCTTAGGAGGAAAATGAGGAAAAACGTGGAAGGTGTAGAGGTGAATTATCTGGGCACTTAGAAAACTCATATGTTATATAAATACAGAAAAGCAATATTTAAATGTAATCCGTTGTTATTTTTAAGTTAATTTTAAAGGGGAGGGTTTTATGTCCAAGATTATTTCAATACTTCATATATCTGATCTTCAGTTTGGGCCTTCTAACGTTATTTTTGGAGAAACAGAAACCCAGTCAAATATATTATATGAACTAAGTGATGATATAAACTATTTAATTAAAAAGAATAGTCTTGATAAAGTAGATCTAGTTATTGTTTCTGGAGATATTGCTGATACAGCAATGCCATACGAATATGATCAAGCGCTTACTTTTTTTAAAGGTCTTAAAGAGAATTTAATGATTGATAACAGCCGGGTCATAATGGTTCCAGGTAACCATGACATAAATTGGCCTTTTGCAAAGCACATCAAGGAAACAAACCCTTCTAATTTATCATATAAGTTTTGGCCATTTATTAAGTTTTGCGAAGAATATTACGGAGATAAAACAAATGTTAGCTTAGTTTCTAAAGGTTTTGAGATATTTGACTTTTCTAAAGAGATTAATGCTATTGTATACGCATTTAATTCTTCCTTAGAAGAAGACCATGAAAACAATTGCGGTTACATAGACCTAAAAACTATACATAAAGCTTTTCGAGAACATTTTAGCAACGATGCAAATGAGTTTTTAAAAATAGCTGTATTCCATCATAGCATTCTAGAAGGAGGAGCCTCTCATGATAGACTTGCAAAGGTGTAGCAGGTTTGGAAATTGGTATTAATGAGGGGAGAAAAAGGCGTAAGTTGTGTGGTGTTGTATGCAGAGGGAACTTATGGGTTTTCCAACGAATATATGCTCGTATGTTTGAAGATGTAATTATTGCTGAATCTAGAGAAGATTTAATTGTTTTGATGAGTACATATCTAATGAAAAATCCATTATTCGCGTATTATACTCACGAGGGTGATTAATATTTAAGTCTTTATAATTATTTGCTGCACAAAGAAAATGGTGGATTGTTGAGGAGGTTATATCTCAGAGACTGGACACGCTGGTGTTACTTTACTTTATTGTAAGCATTTACGACTTTATGTTTCCGTGGACGATGCACCCTGGTCAGGGCAATAAGACTATGAAAAATATAGCTCTTTTGGGGCGACAACGCACGTGGAGACGGTGACTTGTCTTACTATTTTGCACAGATGAGAGGCGCTTGTGGTGTGGGTTTCAGAATTTAGGCGTGAATTGTGTGACGGTTTACTAGGACCACCTACGTTCACGGAAACATGTTTTGACGGTTAAAGTTAGACAGTTTTGAGGTAGGGTGCGTCCGCGGAAACATATTCGATATGTAATTGTTTCCAGCGGCATTGGTAATTTTTGCTGTGGGAGTTGGTTGAGGCTAAAGGGAACCAGTAAAGAAGTATATGATAGATATAAGCGTCAGCTCAAATATTTAATGCGTTGGTTGAGAAGATAGAAATTCTCACACCAGCGCATTTTATTTTTTGAGTTGAAGAGCGGGATGAGGGTGGAAGAAATTGATAATTGATTATTTTATTGGCATCCATTATCATTAAAAAATTTAAGCATTTGTATAAATTTTTCAAGTTCGGAATCCCCCCAGTTTGAGATTCGTTTATAAAATATAGATTCTTTTTCTTTTAAAGCATCTTTAGTCTGTTGACGTCCAAGTTCAGTCAAAGATAACAATACTCCTCGACGATCATCAGGAGATGTTTCACTTTTAACATAACCCAAGCGCTTAAGTTGATTGACAAGGCGGCTGACAGAACTACGATCCATAGCCGTTGATTCCGCCAAAACTGTAGCATTTGTTGGGCCAAAAGAGAAGAGCCATCGAACAATGAGAAAAGCTGCAGGCTGTAATGTTGAATCGAAACGTGCTGCAGTTCTGACATTGAGTGCATGTGAGGCACTAATAAGTGCATTTAGCTGTTCGCCGAGCTTCAGTTCTAACTGTTCTCTTGTAGTATTTTTGGAATAATCCTCCATAGTTCACCTCAATTCATCATGTTAGTAACAATAATATAGTTGACATATATCAAATATATTTTATAATTGATATATGTCAACTATATTATTGTTACTAACATGTCAAGTAAATAAAACATTAATTGACTATTTAACAATGTAGAGTGTAGCAACTAATAGGAAATACCAATAATGATACTAGTTTATAGGAGGATTATTATAATGACTTATCCAATTGTTGTAATCACTGGTGCTACTAGTGGGCTTGGACAACTTGTGGCAATCGAATTAGTAAAGCGCGGTACTCATCTTGTACTGACAGCTAGAAGCAAGAAGAGGGCAGAAACGACCAAAAAAATGTTAAAAGATATTTCGCCAAAGACAGAGGTAGACTTTTTTTACGGAGACCTGTCATTAATGGAAGATGTCAAGCGGATTGGAAAAGAGATTAATGAAGCATATCCAAAGATTGATGCACTGGTGAATAATGCAGGACTACATGCTTTTGAACAACGAATAACCTCAGAAGGCTTTGCAGAAATGATAGCAGTAAACTATTTGGCACCATGGCTATTGACACATACTTTACAACAATTGTTGATGAAGTCAGGAAACGCTAGGATTGTCAACGTCGCTTCTGAAGCATCACGCAACCATGGTGAACTTAAGCTTCCAGAGGATCTGACAGAAACATCTACTTTTACTACAAGAGGTTCCTCTGCGCTTTATGGGAAAACTAAACTTCTTAATATTATGTTTACTGGAGAACTGGCACTTCAATTATCAGGAACTGGAGTCACTGTTAATGCACTAAATCCAGGGTTTAATGTGACTGGTCTCGGACGTGAACTCTGGTTTGCTTCTGCACTTGAACGCATTTTGAATTTCTTGCACATTGGAGATCCACGTAAAGGAGCTGACATTATTACTCGTTTAGTTGTAGAGTTGCAATATCAAGGAGTGACTGGTGGCTATTTTAACGTTGGAACTGGCAAGTCTATTATTCCTGCATACCCCGGCGGAGATATTACAATGCAAAATAAACTCTGGAATGAAACTAAAGAATTGTTGCATCGTAAAGGTTTTATAGAATGAATAGATAATCATCATTGCTCCCAAAAACACAACATGGTAACGGTAATATGACAAAACAAAATATATCTTAGAGACTGGGCACGTAGGCGTTACTTTATTGTAAGCATGTTTTGGGCTTAGAATTTGACGATGACATATTTAATGCGTTGGTTGAGAAGATAGAAATTCTCACACCAACGCATTTTGTTTTTGAGTTGAAGAGTGGGATGAGGGTGGAGGATAGATTTTGGTATTAAAAAAGGGAATTTGGAAGTTAGAGTAGAATAATAGTACCATGTAGAGGTAATAGGTGTTCAAATCTGTTAAAGCTATTCTTATGTTGTATTAACGCTCTAATGACAATTATTAATATTGATATATGCAGATACGGCAATTCTGGAATTGCTAGAATTGTAATTGGAAGGAAAGCATTAGATAGTCGTAGAAAAGAGGGGCGTTTATGAAACTTGACTTTCAAACCCTTGCTTTTATCCTTTGCCTAACATTTGTGACCCAGGTTATCGCTCTTTCTGTCCAATATAGAGTGAATAGAGCCTATCGTGGAATTGGATGGTGGTTCCTGGGTTCCAGCTTAATGGCACTGGGGTTTATTTTTATGCCCATGCTAGCAGTAAAATCACTAGAGATACTCGCAAGAATCGCAAACCCACTGGTGGTTTTAGGACATATCTTTCTATATATCGGCATTATACATTTCCTTGATATGAAAGAGAATAAATGCAGACTTATCGCGTTTTTTGCTTTTATTATCCTTTGTTATTATTATTACATGTATGGTAATAATGACATCTCCGGACGCACAGTTGTTATATCTGCTGCGGTTGCGGCTATTTCATTAATGACCGCATACAAGCTTTTTTTTAAGAAGGACAGACTTATCTCTGGCTCAGCCAACTTTACCGCCATTGTTTTTTTGGTTTATGGATGTTTTTTTATAATAAAAACTTTTTTGACACTTATTTTGTCGCCTATTCTCTCTGATGTTGACCTTGTTCAAATACCTATTCAAATAATTACATATATAGTTCCGATCATCACCAGTACTCTCTGGACATCTGGGTTCATAATCATGGTTAATCAACGTCTGAATTCAGAAAATCGCCTGGAAAAGGAAAAATTGCAAAAGATTTTTAACACTAGCCCTGATGCGGCACTGATCACTCGACTGAGTGATGGTTTATTTGTTGATGTTAATGTTGGGTTTTCAGTTCTGACCGGTTATACTCGTGACGAGGTAATTGGAGATTCTACCTTAAACATCAGTGTTTGGGATAATATTGCGGATCGACAAATTCTTTTAACTGAGGTGAATGAAAAAGGAAGTTGTGAAAACATGGAGTTTGTATTTAAACGCAAAAATGGAAGTCAGTTTGTCGGCATGATCTCAGCCAGAACCATTGCAATTCATGGTGCATCACATATTGTCAGCGTGGTTCGCGATATAACCGAGCGTAAGGAGGCTGAGGAGGCGCTTATGGAAAGCGAAGAAAAATATCGCTCTATCCTCAACGCCTCTCCTGATGATATCACTATCACGGATCTGGAGGGGTGCATTCTCATGGTTTCTCCAGCGGCAAAAAAAATGTTTGGCTATGAACCGGATTATGATGGATTTATTGGCATGCGGCTCGTTGAATTCATCGTGCCCGAGGATGTGGAGAGAGCTCAATCCAATCTTATGTTAATGTACCAAGGTGGTAATCCGAGGCCGAATGAATACCGTGGAGTCCGTAAGGATCAAAGCATCTTTAATATTGAGGTAAATAGTGGGTTCGTTCATAACGCTAACGGACAACTGACCAAAATGGTATTTGTTATCCGTGACATTACAGAACGCAAACTGGCAGAGCAAAAAATACAAGAGCTGTTTCAACAGCTTGAAATCGAGAAGAACTCCGCTCAGCTGAATTCAATTACTGACAGTCTGACAGGGTTATCGAATCGTAGATATTTTGATGAGGCTCTCAGAACTGAATTCTTCAGGTCGAAGCGCTTTGGGTCTTCTTTGTCGCTCATCATGCTAGATGTTGATTATTTTAAAAGTTTCAATGACAGTTATGGACACTTAACTGGGGACAATTGTTTGCGACAGATTGGGACTACGCTTAAAACTGTTGTTGGGCGAGCACCTGACATTGTTGCACGGTATGGTGGAGAAGAGTTTGCAATTATACTGCCCGAAACAGAAGACAATGGGGTCGAAACCCTGGCGGAACGAATCCGGAGAGCCGTTGAAGATCTGGCTATTCCACACTCTGCATCCGACACCGCGGAATATGTTACGGTCAGCATCGGGGTCGTAACTGTTTACACAACCGAGTTAGCATTACCAGAACAAGTTGTGGCACTGGCTGATGAAGCTCTATATTGTGCCAAGAAAAGAGGGCGTAACCAGATAGCGGTTGCCGATCCCATTGCCTGGGATTATGCACATAAAAATTGAGTATTTGTAGAAATCAATACCCTGCTTTCCAAAAGAAGGCCACCTTCGAAGGTTGGTTGGGTAGGTAGGGATGATAGTATACTGGGTGAATTTGAGCTGATGAACATATCGGGGCAAACCACGACGGGGTGACGTTATTTCCTAACAGATTCGTATTTTCATGTGACAGCTCACTGGGACCCTACATGATCAATGAAACTAGAACATATAGGTGAGGTGCCACTGTAGTTATTTGCCAGATCGTTTGGACGGTCTGGGCGAACACCACAGGGGTGGGCTGTTTTTTCAAAAAGATTCCTTTTTCCGAAGCAATAAAATAGCCCTCAGCCTATTCGCTAAGAGCCATGGTTAGTTAGTTTGATACCCTACAAATAATTACAAATTAATTTTTAACTCAGGAGGCTTGACACTCTTAATTTCACAATCCTCGCATACCTTTAAACCTTGAACTTCAGAGAGCTCGTCTTGCGGAACTTCAGCACCACATTTTTCGCATTTGGCCATTACAATCTCCTCCTTGTAAGATAGATATAGGGTTGATGGTTTAAAACCAACCCGAACGTTCCTTGATAACTCACACTTTAATGTTCAGATGAATTAGTTGACACGCTTTGATCTCAACCACTAAATATCGTGGTATAATCACTTTTTGTCAG
>JARLHW010000209.1 GCA_031292075.1 Desulfosporosinus sp. | reverse complement strand
TTGCTACGACAATGCACCCATTGAGAGTTTTTGGGGAACCCTGAAAAATGAACTTGTCTACCACTGTTCCTATGAAACCAGGCAACAGGCAATTCGAGAGATTACAGAATATATCGAAATCTTTTACAACAGGCAGAGGACGCAGAAAAGGCTAGGCTATCTTACACCGGTCGCCTATGAGAAAAATTATTACAAAAAACAGCTCGTAGCATGAAGGTTTTGGTGTCCACTATTGTCGACCGACCTCAAAAGGTAGAAAGAAATGAAATTTGGATACACCATCGTCTATGTCTCATCGGTAAAGGAGTCACTTGCCTTCTACAAAGATGCGTTCGGTTTTGAAACCTGCTTTCTTCACGATTCAGACCAGTACGGGGAGTTAGAGACAGGCGTAACAGTTCTTGCTTTTGCCTCCCATGCAATGGCTGAAATGAACCTCGATGGTCGGTATCAGAAAACCGATCTCAACGCTGCACCACTTGGTATTGAGCTGGCTTTCGTAACCGATGACGTTACATCAGCCTACGCCAAAGCAATCGCTGCTGGTGCTACCCCTGTCAAAGAGCCGATAAAAAAACCTTGGGATCAAGTTGTCGCCTATGTCCGGGACCAGGATGGTTTGCTAATTGAGTTATGTTCTCCAATTGGCTGCTAACAATATAGGAGAGCTTGCAAAAATTAACAACGGATGAGCCGGATTTACAAAGGCTCGTCTGGAGTGCCATGATGTCGCGATCATATAAACTCACCAGAGGACACAATTTCCTTGAGGTCCGTGATTTGCTCGCCCTCAAAGACGAACTCATATACAGCTTCGGAGTCATGAGTGAGTCGGAATTTATTAGACTTGTAGGGAACGAGTTTCTCTTCAGGCATTCCACTTACGACGCGATACAGTGTCCCGTCCTCTCTTAAGACAATCTGGAAAAGGAAGCCATCTGGACTTTCATAAACCCCTGCAATCAGAGATATGTGTTCCGTCGGCACGGTCTGGGGCTGACGGGTAAAGGAGGCATCGGCTCCGTCGAGAAAAATAATTGCTCTATCGACTTCACCTTGAGGATTGGTGAGGAAATTGATGGACAGAGGTGGCTGAGTGGAAGCAGGATCTTGTGAAAATCGAAGTGGAGTCCATCACCCAATGTCTCGGTTGAAGCGGGTGTCGAGCTGGATGCACATCAGTGAATCGCCCGCCTTGCGAGCCTGTGCGTTAAAATAGCCTGAGAATACCGGCAGTTCGCCCTCCATGTCACCAATCAACTGCAGCGCCGGCATGCGGACGAACTCTTCGTAGTCGTCCTGATGCATCGTTAACCACTGGCGGCTGTTGTTCCCGGCCAGGGCCGTGAGTGAGAAAGGAGAAAATCTGGGGAGTGAAATACTGTTGGTCTTCGGGACGTTTCATGGGTATCTTCCTGTCTTTTCTTCGCAGGGCCGCGGGGTAATGCAGCCCTGCAGTACAAAAAAATCAACCTGCCATAGTCGCTATGCGCCTCTGGAGTTCCTCGGGTGAAACCTCCTCGATGCGTGTCGCCAGGTGCCAGATGTTGCCGAAGCGGTCATGCACCGTGGCCGTGCGGTCGCCCCAGAATTGATCGGCAGGCGCCATTGCCGAACTGGCTCCGGCCGCGAGGGTGCACTGGTACACGGCATCCACGTCTTCTACATAGAGATAGAAGGCGCCGCTCATGGGTCTGCATTCTCCTTTGGGCTCACCCAGCATGATGACCGAATTGCCGACAATCACCTCGGCATGGCCGATGGCACCATCCGGCTGGGTGAATCGTTCCTTTTCACGGGCCGCGAAGGCCTGCTTGAGAAACTCGATTAAATCCGCCGCGTCAGTAACAGTCAGATAGGGGGTGACGGTGTGATATCCTTCCGGAATCGATTTATTTTTCATGATCAATACTCCTTGTGGGTTATGGTGGCGAGCCCTGTGCTCTTGCCTTCACAATACCCATGACCCTTGTCAAAACCTGTCAGGAGTGTTCTGCGCTGTCAAATTTGTTGCTCCAAAAGGGCTTACCCGCTGTCGCGCACCCCGACGATGTGCCGCAGATAGTGGGCGATACTGATTTCCTCGGTCGGGCGGAACTGTTTCTCGAGTACTTCCAGGGACTCGAAGCGGTCGAAGCGGAAATTGCGGTAATCGCGGCGCAACTCGCACCAGGCCAGCAGGGTCCAGCGGCCGGTCCAGCCGATAATTGCCAGCGGCCACAAGATTCGTTCACTTTGCAGCTGTTTTTCGTCCCGGTAGAAGACCCGAATCTTGCGGTGTTGTTCGCATGCCCGACGCAAGCGGCCGTGCACATCGCGTAAGGGGGCGTCACTGTCCATTATCGGGATGCGATAGGGCTGCTGTTCCGCATGCCGTTTGAGCGGCTCGGTCAGTACGGAGCGGATTTTTACTTCCGCATTTCTCGCCCCTTGCGCCAGGTCTCTGTCGGTAAAGGCCTGCACCATACGGCTACCCACGATCAGGGCCTGGACTTCGTCAGGGGTGAAGAGCAGCGGCGGCAGGTGATTGTCCGAACGGATCAGGTAGCCGACGCCGGGCTCGCCCATTACCGGCACACCGGCTACTATGAGGGACTGTACGTCACGATATATGGTACGCGGCGATACCTGCATACGCTCGGCAATCGCCTCGGCCGTTATGGCCGTGCGCCGCGAACGTAAAAATAGTGTTAATTCAAACAGACGTTCGGCCTTGGTCATGGTAGCCGGTCTCCTTCAAGATTCGGTCACTTAGAGAAATGGTTCATCCGATCAAGCGGTGTAGATCCCAATTGCGGTTAACTCCAACATTCGTGCAACTAAGTGCAAAGTAAACTATTTTCTTCATCCCATCTAGCCGTCATCACAAATTTATTTCTCTTTACTCTCTAACAGTTTTTTGCCATCACCACGCGGCTTCTCTCGGGAGCAACATGGCGGTAGAGCGTTTGCCGAGTTAAACGCATTTAACCAGATATTCGATTTGGCAATATCAATTATTTTTCAAAAGTTGTAGCAGCCGCTACAACATACATATTGATGGATAATATACTCATAGGAAAATCAACACGTGCTTTTTCCAAGGGGGAGATAATGAAACCACAGGTAATAGGTATTTCCGGAAGCCCCATAAAAGACAGTAACACGGATCGCCTTGTAAAAACTGTATTGGATACGACCTGTGTGGAATCGGAATTCATAAAGCTCAACATAATTAATGTCAGACCTTGCCTGCAAAAAATGCGTCCCGGATAACTAAAGAAATTGACAGCGTTGGAATACCTTGGTGTGTGTCTTATATATCAATAATAATAGTGAGTAATCATGGTACGTCTTTCTCAATATGAAGAATCCGAGCGTAAACATCTGCTCAAGCTCCCTTGTCCGACGTATACGTCGTCGCCCTACGTCACTGGATTGAAGGTCTCTCAAGCACGTATAGCGTTAATCTCTACAGCGGGCTTGCATCGCCGATCCGACAGGCCATTTGGGGTTGGAGAAACAGGCTATAGACTGATTCCAAAAGACATTGAGGCCAATGATCTGGTTATGAGTCATATTTCAACGAATTTTGATCGTACTGGGTTCCAGATGGATATGAACATGGTTTTTCCGTTGGATAGATTAAGAGAACTGGAACAACATAGATTTATAGGAAGTCTTGCCGAATACCATTATTCGTTTATGGGGGCGACTCCGCCAGACAAAATGGAGCAGGAAGCCCGTCAACTCTCCGCTATTTTAAAAAAAGATCAGGTCGATGCTGTTTTGCTGGTGCCGGTCTGACCTAATTGTACGCGCGCAGTTGGCGGGCTTGGACATTTCATGGAAAGCACTGGTATTGCTACTACTCAGATTAGCTTAATCAGGGAGCATACAGAAATCATTAAACCCCCACGAGCATTGTGGGTGAGCTTTCCATTAGGAAGGCCGCTTGGTAATTCACAGGATCAAGAATTTCAGCGTGATGTTCTCATACATGCACTTTCTCTGCTTGAGTATCCAACAGGTCCGGTGCTCGTGGATTATCCGTATGATGCTGTGGAAAGTAAAGACCAACAAAACCAGATGGCCTGTCCTGTAAATTTCGCAGCACCAAAAAGTATCCTGACAGGTCAGGATGACCTTTTCTTGAAATTCAGAAACGAATACAGCTTGATGCAAACATGGCATAGTCTAGCCTGTGAGAAGAAAAACCGTTCAACTATCGGGGTTAGCGGTCTCACTCCTGACGAAATTGTCGATCTGTTTTTCAACTTCATATCAGGAATGATCGAGGGGACAAGCATTGAGGGGAAGCAACTCGCAGGCATCTTGCGCTTGGCGTCAGAAGACCTCAAGGTCTGCTATTTCGGGGGACGAATCGCTCAACCTGATCAATTAACTAATAGTACCATACTTACTGATTGGTTCTGGGGTGAGACACATGCTGCTCTCATAATCAACGAGTTGAGAAAAAGTTGTTTACAATACGCTGAAAATGATATGGTTTTAGCGGGGAACGTACTACTTATTCCCAGGAATCAATTGTACCGTTTCAATGAATAGCACAAAAAATGCCAAAATTTTGATAATGTAATGATACGATAGAGGAAATCGATCAGTGGTCTGTCTTTGTCAAGAAATCGCCGGTAAGGATATTAAGCTGTCACCAATCTGCATCGGTCAATTGTGGATGTTCAATAATCTTGAACCTTCAGACCTGGCGGCATTAGCCAAAGAAGCACAGCGAAAGAAGATGGTGAAGGGACAAGTGCTATTCATGCAGTCTGATCCTGCCGATGAACTGTTTCTCATAAAGGGTGGGCGCATTAAACTTGTAAAAGTTCTTGAAGATGGCAGCGAACTTACTTTGGATATTCGAAAAGCTGGTGACTTTGTCGGTGAGAACGTCTTTTTGAATCAGGGAGAATATCCGGTGAGTGCCATTTGTCTCGAAGATACATTGACTTGTGGATATAGCAGAAGTCAGTTCGAGCAGCTTGTTCTCAAAAATCCTAATATCGGGCTTCAGGTAATAAGAAATTTGAGCGAGAGAGTCTCCTGGCTTACCACTCAGATAGGTAATCTGGCTGTGACGAACATCGAAGAACGACTCTACAGTGTCCTGTGCAATGTCGCCAAAGAGCATGGAATTGCGAGCGCTCGTGGACAGGTGATACAGTTTCCCCTGACTCATGAAGACCTGAGTTATTTAATTGGCGCTCACCGAGTCAGCATCACCCGTGCCATGAAAACCTTGAAAATTGCAGGCAAAATAATTCTTGAGGGCAAAAGACTCATTGTGCTGTCGCAGAATGTTACATAGCATATCCATTCTTCCTTAAAGTTCTCCCTATTAACCAGAGTTCACTTGTCGTTACATCTTTTTATTCTATAATTTCCCCTCTAATCGTTCACACCAGTCCACCGGATACCGGTCTGCTCTACTGCTCTGTAGAGCAATCAAATTTTGAGGTTCGGCTGTTATATGGTGATCAAGGTATTCTTTAAAAAAAAAGAAAATAACATTTCATAATGTAGCAACTGCTACAGATACATCGCGCAACTTTGTTTAAGATATTGATCAATCTCTAAAGATAAGAAGATCCGTATGGGCTGGTTCAGCTTATTGCTCTGCTGGGCAGATAATCAAAAATTGCAACAAGGATCGCTTAAGTAAAACCGTTTTTCAGAACGGCGGTTCCTTCTTAATCGTAGATCAAATAACAGGAGGTTACATCATGAGAGTTTTAGTAGCATATTTCAGCCAGAGTGGAAATACGGAAAAGATTGCTAAAGGCATCTGGGAAGAAGCCTCCCTTACGAATGAGGCAGATTTGAAAAAGTTTGAGGATGTCGGTACTGAAGATTTCGCTGGATATGATTTTATCTTCATTGGCTCACCTCTCCACTCAGCCAATCTGGCTGCGCCGGTTAAAGAGTTTTTGACTAACATTAATGCAGGTTCGAGCAAAAAAATAGCTGGTTTCATAACCCATTTCGCCCCGGCTTACCCGAACCAGGACATGGATCAATTTACAGAACCCATCCAAGCAGTATGCAAGGAAAAGAAAATTGAATACAAAGGCTGTTTTGACTGCCAAGGAGCTCTGACAAAATCCTTGCACGACGCGGTGCAGAAAAAGCTCAACTTGTCTGACGATGCATGGGGGAATATGGTTAAACAGATGACAGGAAGCCCAAAAGAAGAAGATGTGGCAAAAGCCAAAGCGTTTGCAAGAGAAGTCTTGGGCTGATCCCCCCTATACATACGTTCAGAGCTCCTGATTCACAAGGAATACTTCTCGTAAGGCAAAGCGAGTGTTAGACTTGTTGCATTGGGCTCAGCATGCTTCAGGAGCATCGCAACGGCAACTTCGCAACATGAAATTTTCTGCCCTGAATTTATGGAGTAAAAGTCCGCCCCCTGAGGGGCCGGCATTGTGTTAAACCCAAATGGAATTAATTACTTATCTCAATTGCAGAATGCTCTGATTGTATCCGCCAGGTTCGTAGCCGCCAGTTCGACGAATTCTTGGTTAACAAAATGTTACCTGTTCAAGACATGTACCGCTGATATTTTCAGAGGATAAGGGCAAAGCCTATCGCCAATCAATGCTGTGATAAAAATTTACGGCTGAGCCATTAATCTCTGACCTGGCCCCCGAGGACCAGGTTTTGAATATTTGAATAAATGGATGGAAGAGTTACACCCCCTGTGGTAGTTTTAATAAACAAAATCAGGAGGGAAAGCGCAGACGAAGATAGTTTCTTTTGCCCTTTGCCATCCCCAAATTTTCATGAGAGAGATTAAGTGATCAAAAAGTGTATTCAGATAGTTCCCGGTTTTTCTTGGTTTGGCAAGAATATCGGGATCAAAGACCAAACTCTCGATTTTGGAGGAATCCTCTCTGATGTCCCCTGTCAAGCGGCTGGTGTTTTCACGAAGAACACTATACCTGGAGCACCGGTCATTGTAGGGAAAGAGCACTTGCGTGACGGCATGCTCCAGGCCGTAATTGTTAACTCTAAGAACGCTAACGTCGCCACACAGCAACGTGGCATAGAAGACTCCAGGGACATCTGCGCCATGGTGGCGGCTGCATGCGGAATTACGACTGAACTCGTGCTTCCTTCTTCAACAGGAGTGATTGGACGGCGTATGCCAATGAATGTTGTCATTGAAGGTTGTAAGGGCCTTAGAGAAGATTATGGAAAGAGTGTCCAGCATATTGAAAACTTTGCTGAGAGTATTATGACCACTGACACTCGCAAAAAAATTGTAAGCGCAGAGGTTGGGAACGCCAAAATCCTCGGTATTGCCAAAGGCGCAGGAATGATTGAACCCAACATGGCTACAATGCTCTGTTATTTTGTCACAGATGCAGCGCTCTCTTCACAAGAGTTAAAATCCATGCTCCTTCGCGTCGTCAGTTGTTCTTTTAACCGGATATCTGTTGACACCGATACCTCAACCAGCGACACGGTGGTCATCATGAGCAATGGACTAGCCGGTGCTGTAGACCCTGTAACGTTTGAGGAGAAGCTACAGCAAATGTCTATCTATTTGGCAAAGGAAATAACCCGCGACGGGGAGGGGGCCACCAAACTTATCGAGCTTACTGTGTCTGGTGCCAAAACTGAGGAGCAAGCACTTTTAACTGCAAAATCAGTAATAAACTCACCTCTGGTAAAGACGGCAATCTACGGTGCCGACCCAAATTGGGGACGATTTGCCATGGCAATTGGTAAGGTATTCCAATACAAAGTAGATATAACGGATCTGAAAATATTCTTTGGTTCAGGGGACAAAAGGCTATGCATAGATACTGTAGCATTAGATTGTAATGAGGTTCCTTTGGATGGAATTTCTAAACTTTTGAAAAAAAACGAGGTGCATATTGAGATTGTATTGGGAGGTGGCCCATACTCGGAACGAGTATGGGGGTGTGACCTGACCGAAGGGTATATTCACGAGAATGCAAAATACACCACCTGAAAGTGCCCTAATATTGGTGCAATGATCCGCAATTTGGCATCCGTCGAAAATGAAACTCAATCGATTGAGAGCCTTTCCAGCAAATCATTTGTTCCATAATCTTTGATTATTCTCTCTTTGGGAACCGTTTTGTGCAAACCTAAAGGGAAAGCAGTAGCTGACAATTCGTAAAGCAGAATTGGGGAATTAGCAATAAAATTAAGGTATACTTACACATGAACGAAGAGCAACGCAAAATCATCATTAGAGAAACCTTCGACAAAGTCTCTTGTGATTATGACAGCAATCCACTCCGATTCTTTTCAAAAAGTGCAAAGCATATGGTTTCCATCCTTTCCCTGAATGGAGATGAAAATGTGCTCGATGTCGCCACAGGAACAGGGAATGCAGCACTTGCTATAGCTGAATGTATTCCCCAAGGGTTTGTGACCGGGATAGACTTTTCCGCAGGTATGCTGAAACAGGCCCGGGAAAAGGCGGAATTGAGAAGTATCGAGAATGTCACATTTATAGAAACAGATATGCAGGCTATGGATTTTACCACAGATCCCTTCGATGTAGCGGTTTGTGCATTTGGAATATTTTTCGTTGAAAACATGGAAACACAACTTTCCTATATAGCAAAGATGGTTAAGCCTGGTGGAAAAATCGCCATTTGCAATTTTGGTGAGGACTATTTTAACCCTCTCAGAAGCCTAATGATGACAAGGCTTAATACCTATGATGTCCAATTTCCACCTCAGACATGGAAACGCATTGCTCATGAATCCGGATGTAAAGAACTTTTTGAAAAAGCTGGGATTCAATCTGTTCGGACAGAATCTAAAAATATGGGGTATTTTCTTTCCGACGAAAATGACTGGTGGAAAATAATTTGGAATGCGGGTTTTCGTAGATTGGTCAGCCAGCTTGAATTATCGGATTTGGAGCGGTTCACAAGTGATCATATGCAGGAAATTGCAGCTCTATCAACAAAAGATGGCATATGGCTTGATATAGATGTTCTATATACCACCGGTTTCGTGCCCATGCCATAATTGGGGGGATAAGCTCAAACCGCCGAAAATCCCGGTAGAGTAGGACGCTGATTTAAGCAGGGTTACTGAGTCTGACAAAAATTTGGATCCTGTTATAATCGATGACTCCCTGAGTAAGATGTCCTTCTCCGCCAATTGATTGAGTAAATTTTAACATTGGCAATCTAAACTGGAAAGGATGAATCGCAAGATAAGCTTATCCTGAGTGCCCATCACCGCCAGTGATCACCAATCCTGTATTTTTTATGGTGTCATAACTTCTAGGCAATTCCGGCTTTTTCTCAATTCTACAGGAGGTGTATTATGAAAGTTTCGCAGGCAGTCGATTTCCATCTGCAATATCACCGGGCCAACTCCAAAAAAGAATACTGTTAAAACCTGTGAATTCGTCCTCACCCGATTCAATGCTCCTCAATTCGGTAAACGTGATTTAGCCAGCGTTTCTCAAGAAGAGGTGCTGGAATTCCTTCTTTCTTTGACCAAGAATAGCAAGCAGGCAACAAAG
>JARLHW010000208.1 GCA_031292075.1 Desulfosporosinus sp. | reverse complement strand
GGATCGTTCAGAGCCGTATTATATAAGTGCATGATCTTCAACACATTGAGCAATTGTCTTTTATAAGCATGGATTCTCTTGACTTGAACATCGAAAATTGACAGAGGGTCAAGGTCAATCCCCTGTTTAGCCTTGACCCTTGCGGCCAAGCGGCATTTGTTTTCGTATTTCACTTTTGCGAGCTGTTCTAAAAAACTGCGATCATCCTTTATGGCATGCAGTTTCATTAGTTCGGCTGCATCTTCTTTCCAATTTGGACCTATCGCCTCTGTAATCAAGTGCGACAGTTTAGGATTTGCTACTAACAGAAACCTTCGATGATTAACACCATTTGTTTTATTATTAAATTTATTGCCGTATATCTGAAAATACTCCTTAAAGACTTCCTTTTTTAGAATCTCAGTATGTAATTTTGCCACCCCATTTACCGATGAACTACCGATAATTGCCAAATTAACCATCCGGATATCCCCATCTTTTAGAATTTGAGTGTTGTGTATCACCACATCCTCATCTTTCAGAAATCTTCGTGTTAACTCTTCTTTAAATCTTCGATCGATTTCCTCAATAATCAGGTAGATTCTAGGTAGAAGATCTCTGAATAAATCAATGGGCCACTTTTCCATAGCTTCCGGCATAATGGTATGGTTGGTAAAGGACATAGTATTAACTGTAATATTCCAAGCCTCATCCCATTCCAGTCCTTCTTCATCCATCAAGAGGCGCATCAACTCGGGAATACACAAAACCGGATGAGTATCATTAATATGGACTGCCACACGACTTGAGAAGTTTTGAAAAGAACTTGTTTTGTTCCTTTTTTTATAACTTTGTATGATCGTCCCTAACCCAGCAGCAACAAAAAAATATTCTTGTCTAAGCCTTAACTCTTTTCCCGCACGACTACTATCGTCCGGATAAAGAATATTAGTAATTGCTTCTACTTCTGATTTATAGCCTAAAGCCTGTCTAAACTCCCCTCGATTGAAACAGGCCAAATCCAGCTCTCCACAGGTCGTTTCTGCACTCCATAACCTTAAGTTGTTAATATTTAAAGAGTTGTTATAGCTCATAATCGGTATATCATAAGGTACAGCCAATATCGATTCATAATGCTCATGATAAAATGATATTTTCCCCTCATTGATTTCCGCTCTCACAGTCCCTTTAAATTTTATCACGATAGCCTTATTAGGTTTTCGTGTTTCCCAAGGATAGCCATTTTTAAGCCAATTATCCGCCACTTCAACCTGATTACCCTCAATAATTTTTTGCTCAAATAAACCATACTTATAGCGAATCCCATTGCCGTGTCCCTCGATTCCTAAGAAAGCCATTGAGTCGAGGAAGCACGCTGCCAATCTTCCTAATCCCCCGTTGCCTAAGCCCGGATCGGCTTCTTGTTCCAAGAGATCCTCAAGATTGATATTTAACTCTGATAAACCTTCTCGAACCAGATCCTCAATTTGCAAATTAACCAAATAATTATGGAGAAGTCTACCAATAAGAAACTCCATTGAAAAATAATAAACTTGTTTTCCCTGAGACCCAGAATTTTTATTGATTACGCGACTATAACTCATTTTTTCTTTCAGTAATACGACCAATGCACAAAATCTATCCCAATTAGTTGCTTCATCTAAGCTGATCCCCTCTTTCTCAATCAACTTCAGGAGATACGCTTCCTTAAAATTATCTTTATCTGTAAACATGCTGTTTTGTTCCTCCAATGTTTATAATTCGAATTTTTCTTTTATGAACTCTATAAAAATCAAATACTATTAAAATTTCCTGCCCCGTGATTACGCATTGATATTAATATACCTTATGTGGACCAGTTTTATTAATCATCAAAGAAAGATCAGTTAGGACAAGTTCTTATCCCGACGTTCAGCTTGGAATTATTCTCCTGGCAGTAATCCATAAAAATCCTTTGACCTGGAATATATTTTTGTGTATACTGACAATTGTTAGTTCTCATAACCGAATGGGTAGGTGGCCGAGTGGTTAAAGGCGACAGACTGTAAATCTGTTCCGCGAGGTACGATGGTTCGAATCCATCCCTGCCCACCATTTAACTTCTCCAATTAAATTCTAGCCGATGTGGCGGAACTGGCAGACGCACGGGACTTAAAATCCCGCGGGCTTAACAGCCCGTACCGGTTCGATTCCGGTCATCGGCACCATTTTAGTTGGTACCTCAACTAGTTAGATTGCCCCCTGAATCCTATCGTATTCAAAGAAGCTCGTTGATTAAATTCAATGGGTCATTTTTATTTTTTCAGCATTAAAATCTACAAATTCTCAAGTCCCCATACCTCTAGAGTCGGTCAAGGTATGGGGACTTGATTTTACGAGAAGGAGTTTGTTACTCTATGTCGAATAATTGCTGTTGGAACATTATTACACTATAAGACAAGAGGAGGAACTCAAATCGTTGCTAACTAAATATCATCTCAGGAAACTCATATCCTCACTTGCCCTCGTTACCTTGATCGCCATCTCTTTACTCGCGAATGTGCAACAAGCAATTGCTGAGACTCCACAACTCCTAAGAGACTGGCTGGGGTTTCCCGTACTCTCACCTCCGTTGAAATCTCCAAAGAAGGTTGGTCGAATGGAGCAAGTGCAGTCGTACTTACCCGTGATGATGACTTTCCAGACGCTTTATCTGGATCAACTCTGGCAGCTAAAACCGGGAGGCTTATGAAAATCAATTACATAACAACAGAATAGAGGTATATGATGAAACGTGTTTTAGATAAAGAAATGCAGGAAAGCAGTGGATTAACTTCTTTCCTTTCAAAAGAGCAATTACATGCTAATTTAGCAATGGTTGCGGTAATAATTTTTTGGGGAATTTCTTATGTTAGTATTAAGGTAGCGGTAAATGAAATTCCTCCTATCACGATGGGGCTTATCCGTTTTGCAATAGCCTCCCTGACTCTTGGGATTATTCTCCGCAGGGTTGAACCTCAGACAAGACTAGCTAAATCAGATATGCCCAAAATGCTCTTAGGCGGTATTTTTGGCATCACTATATATTTCATTTTTGAAAATATTGGGGTCCAATTGTCTACTGCAACAAACGCTTCACTGATCGTTTCTGTCGTTCCAATTATTACAATTATACTAGATGCATTATTCTTTCAAAGCAGAATATCGTTTATGAAGTTGTCTGGAGTAACTATAGCAGTATTAGGCTCTTACCTAGCTGTTACGGGCAATGGTAAGGTTGAACTGAATTCTACTCATTTTCATGGGAATATTTTAATGATTTGTGCCATGCTGTCATGGGCACTTTTTACTTTGGTTAATAAGTCTCTCCAACAGAAGTACTCTGGATTATTCTTGACAACTTACCAGACAATTTTCGGAACCTTATGTTTTATCCCTTTTTCGCTCTTCGAGTATAAAGACTGGAAACTATTCTCTCTCACAGCCTTGGGAAATATTTTATTCTTGGCATTTTTTTGTTCGGTTGGGGGCTATTTATTGTATACATACGCCTTAAAACGTTTAGACGTGGCCCTAACAACAATCTATTTAAATCTGATCCCTGTTGTAGGAGTGCTTAGTGGTTACCTTATTTTAAAAGAAAGTGTTTTACCTATTCAGCTAATTGGCGGGTTAATAACTCTTTTGGCCATAGTAATAGTCAATTTTGAGTTGATAACTCAGCGACATAGAAGGCAATAAACATCGGGGTTCTCTGGCAATTGCTCATGTGTGTCAACCTGCTTTACCGCAATGGGAAACTTGGCCTTTGAGGGTAATTCCACATTATTACCGATTTCCTCCTAATGTCCAATCTCTTCTTCGATTTTAGAAGTCAATTATTTGCTGAAGGGTTAATGTTTTTAATTATCACACAAAATGGCGTAAAACTTCTGCAAGGCATTTAAGCCCCTCTACAATCCGGTCATCAGGCATGTTTGAGAAGTTAATTCTGAAAGTGTTTTCTTTGCCTCCATTCGGGAAGAACGACCCACCCGGAACAAAGGCAACATTCTTTTCAAGACTTTTTACCAGAACCTCCCTTGCATTTACATGTGTCGGAAGTTCAACCCATGCAAACAGACCACCCTGCGGCCTTGTAAACGCTACCCCTTCGGGAAATTCCTCCACCATGGTTTTGACAGTTAAATCCCTACGCCGCCTATATACCTCTCGTATCTTAGCAATGTGATCATCTATTTCATACAATTCAAGATATTTGGCTATTTCCCTCTGCGCAATTGTATTACACTGCAAATCCGTCCCCTGCTTTACAAGTACATATTTTTGGATAGCTATTTTATCCCCGGCAATCCATCCAATCCTATATCCTGGACAAAATGTTTTTGAAAATGTTCCTAGGCAAAAAACACTGCCCATACGATCAAATGACTTTACAGACGGTAGATCTTCGCCTTCAAACCTAAGTTCTCCATAAGGATTGTCTTCAATAATCACAATATGATGCTTTATTGCTGCTTTTACAAGTCGGTCTCTTCTTTCAAGACTCCATGTCCTTCCAGTCGGGTTCTGAAAATCAGGAATCACGTATATTATCTTTACTTTTTCGGTATTTTCAAGAATCATTTCCAATTCATCGGGTATCATTCCGTCATTATCGGTCGGCACCTCTATAAATTCACATTCATAAGCTCTAAACGCACTTATAGCCGCAAGGTATGTAGGACTTTCACACAACACGACATCTCCCTTATCGAGAAAAACCTTACCAGTGAGATCAAGCGCTTGCTGTGAACCATGCGTTAAGAGTATGTTTTCATAGTCGAAGTCCGTCCCCAGCTTTGTATTCATTCTATTTGCAATCCATTTTCTCAGAGGAATATAACCCTCTGTCGTAGTATATTGTAAAGCTTTAGAGCCTTCCTCTTCAAGTACAATCTTATTGACTACTTTAATCTCCTCAATCGGGAAAAGCTCTGGAGCAGGTAATCCACCGGCAAACGAAATTATCTCAGGTCTTTCTGTTATCTTTAGAATTTCCCTTATCTCAGAAGTCTTCAAATTAGCCATTCTATTTGCAAACTTATAATCCATGTTGATACGCCTCCCTAATATTCGATCAAATTCATATATCATGTTTCTTTAATTACTATCATCTTGCTGTTAATTATAACAAACTTAACAGTACTGCGCTAAGTAAAGTCGGACAGGAAACAGAATTTATAGTCAACCTTCCAAAAAGACAAAAGTAGCTGAGGAAAAAATCCTCGGCTACTTTTAATGAGATATCTCCGCTTATTTACTTTCCAAATCCCGTTTAATAATTTGATACTCAGCTGAATCTATCTCTCCACGTGCATAACGTTCACGCAGGATGTCTAATCCACTATTCTGTCTCCCAATTACTCCCGGTTGCCTGTGAATATGTCGAAATAAATACATTACAAGGAGAATCACTCCGATCACAATGAGTAGTTGCATAACCATACCCATGATACCCATCCACCAATACCCACCGTTACCATATCCACCGTATCCCCCGCCACTCATCATATTACCCCAATTGCCCGTCATACCCCAACCCATTAAAACTACCTCCCTTTTTAGTTAGCTCAGCAACTCTTGCTTGCATTGCAGAAGGCATCGGTTTTTTGATCTGCAAAATTGTTCTTGTATTGCATAGCCGCAGAGTTCGTGAAAGCTTGAAGTTGTTGTGGTTAAACACTATTTTGTCGGAATCCTTGCATTTGAATAAAGTATATACTTCCCGGTTGCTGCGAATTTCTCCATTGTTGATGCCCTCTTTTCCTTATTAAATGTGACCTTAACTTTACTCGTTTTCTGTTCTTAGTGTAACTCTTGGATACGATAATCTCATGAAAAAGTTGTGAATTTCTCGTGAAGAAGAGGGCTTAGAAATTGAAAAGAGGAGCATAAGCCCCCCTTTACTGAAAAATCATCCTTTATAATTTGTAAGTGTAGCAGTGGCAGATTGTAAGGCTTTTTCTACGGCGTTTAGAGTATCTTGTATTTGTTGTTTATTTTCAGGTGGTTTTTCTGAGTTCCTTAGCGCATTGTTTAAACATTTCCTTGCATTTGAAAGATGATTCGTCACATCTGCAACATGTTGTTTCGCATTTTTAGTGTCCATTTCATCATTCCTCCTCAGTTTAGTATATAGTTCTTTCCAACTCGTAGCATTTGTTGTTTAGAATAATAAAATACCCATTCTAACAGTTGTTTAATCGCCTGTGTACGAAAAGGCCAGACCGTCAAAAAACGATCTGGCAGATTAATTCAGTGGGTGACAGTGCCTCTAACTTGGCAAATAATCAAAGATGGTCAATATTACCAACATTCTCATGTTCTTGAAACACGACTCGATTCAAGCAGGGGAGTTTACCCCCCTGCACCTGAATTGATAACCCCACCCGCCAGTTTTTAGATTTTCTCCATGGCTTCGAGGCGTTTCCAGATCTCCTCTTGTTTTAAGACAGGCAGGTCTCGGTAACGGTTTTCCGGTAGATAGGGGTCAAAGTGGCAAACGGGTTTATAAGAACAATACAGGCAACCTGTACTTTTTCCTCGCCGGTATGGAGAGAGGGAAATATCACCGTTTAAAATTTCTTCACCCGTCTGTTTAAACCACTGATGAAGGTAGCCGTTGAGTAGAGAAAACTGATCCTCTGTCAAGACATTGGAGCCTTTTTTGAAGGTCCCATCTTTCTTTAATTTGAGTCCAAGTAAATCAGACTGTCCTGTAGAAAATGAAGAGTCCATGGCTTCTAATACGCGTGGATTGGCTAATAAATAACCGCTTATTTTGACGGCTTTGACGCGGCGCTGTTCTAATTCTTCTGAAGTGAGAGGGATTTTCTCCTCTAGCTGAGGTTCCAACACAGGAAAATACAGAAATCCTGCAGGAAGCTTCTGAGGAAAGACGTTTGAGTTATCTGGACTAGCTTCCAGCGAGCGTAAAGCTGAAGTTGTATTTAGCAAGACTTCCGCCCCTTGTAAGGCAACATCCAAATAAGTGAGTAATTGAAGATTTAATCCATAATAGATTGAATCCAGCCCTAAGGATAATTCGCGAGATTTATAATCCAGGATACGCAAATACACTTTTCCATCTAAGAACGCGGCATCAACACGGTCGATTTGTCCACATAAAAGAAGTGAGTCCTCCTCGGATAAGGGGATATCGATCCCAGGGAGCGTTTCTGTTGGGCCAAAACCCACTTCGAGCTGGATCGGGATAAATATTCCCCGGCGGGCATGCTCGCCAAGCACTCGCACAGCATGATGAACGGTTCGTTTAAGTTTATGAGTTAAATAGCGGTAGCGGGCGCTACTAAGGAGAATTTCATGCTGAAGATTTGGGGCAAGTTGCTCCGCCAGTTCACTGACGAGTGCCCAAGATTCTTCCTTCGTCAATCTTCCCCAATCTAAGCCCCGTTTCTGCAATTCAATTGCGAAATCATGCAGGAGAGCATGGAAAAATTCACCCATATCCGGGCTCGATAGCTGATACGTGGACCTTTCGCGTAGTTTTAGACCGTAGCGGGCATAATGTGCAAAAGGACACTTGGCGAACTGTTCTAAACGAGAAACACTGGCTTTCAGGCGTTTACCATATAAGCGACGTGCTAGCGGGCGATGAATCCTAACTTCCTGATTTTGGGTCAAGAGACTGGACTGCAACTGCTTCACTTGATTTTGGCGGAGAGGATCTTGAGCCAACCATTTTTCGGTAGCCTCCCAAAGTGCGGAAAGTGGTTCTCCCTGACGCAGCATGCGCAATTGTTCAGCAAAGGCTTGAAGGGCAGAATCTGCTTGACTGATGCGTTCAATGTCCTCCTCATTGCCAAGAAATCTCTCCGTGAGGGTTGGAAAAAGATGCTTAAGTCGTGTGACAACAGGCGAAACCGTCAGCCCTTTCCCCTCTTCGTCTGTCAGTGGATAAGATACAACTAGTTTTTCGGTAGCCCGGGTGAGGGCGGTGTAGATGAAAAATTGTTCTTCAAACGTCTGAGCCTTTCCTTTGGGGGCAAGAGCGATTCCTGCTTGCTCCAATTGTTCCCTTTCCTCTGCATCAAGTACGCCGGCGGAGTCAGGTCGAGCAGGAAGTATACCCTCATTGGCACCGAGAAGAAACAGAACCCGCACTTCAGGATTTCGTGAACGATCCAAGGACCCCACCAAAACTTGGTCAAGCCCAGGTGGAATCAGCCCGAGTTCGATCGCTTCGATCCCGGAAGTAAGAATTAAAGCATAATCCTCAAGCTCCAAAAATTCTTCCCCTAATCCGGCGACTATTTCATCCAAGACCTGGATGACGGCTTCCCAGATTTGTTCGTGAAGCTTGGCCTCGCTAAGTTCTCCCGTTGCTTGGGCTGTTTGCGACCATTTCTTTAAGGTCTCTGGAACATTAAGTCTTTCTAAGAAGGCATACAGAGTTTCGGTAACTTCCCTTACAGTTAACCCGTCTGCTTTGCTACTCGGTTTGACCCGTTGGCTAAATGGGGCAATTAGGTCATAAACGGATTGTCTCGAGGAATTAAGCTCTGTTTGATACTTCAATTCAGTAGCAAGTTGAGCCTCGTTTTGACCTAGAGACCATTGACGATGGTATTTCCACTCAACGTTCCTGTTCCAGCCCTCTCCGTGAATTCCGTGTTCAAGCACGTAATTTTCCAAACGATCAATGGTATCCCTTGGAAGTGGGAAAAAGTCCGTTTTCAAACAGCGAAAAAGTGGTTCGTAAGCCCAATGGCTCTCCGCCACTTCTGGCAGGGCTTGAATCAGTTCGAGCAAGGGATGATGAAGGACAGAACGTTTATGATCTAAAAAAAGAGGGATCTCATAGGAGGTGAACACCTGCGTAATCAGCTCATGATAGCCTGTGAGGTCGCGGGTCATGACAGCCATCTCATTCCAGCAGAGTTCGTTGTCCCTGGCTAAACGTCTTAGTTCTCGTGCCACACCTTCCACTTCTGTTCGCCGGTTGACGGCTGAAACGATCTGGATTCCTTGACTTTGTGGAGCCACCGCCATACTAGGGAATTCATCAATTCCGAGACTCACACTTCTATAAGTGGGTGTTCCGATTTCCACTTCGGTGGGGGTAGAATCCCCTCCCGAAGCCCCGATGTTCAGCTTTAGCTGAACGAGTTCACTGAGGGTGGACCTTGGAGCATGAGACAGGGCCTCATCGTAAGCCACAGTTGGATAAGTAGAGAAATATTTTTCCAAATGCCAGAGCCAGGGCTGGTTATAACGTTTGGTTTGTTCAAGTAAAGTTGGGGAGTGTAATAAGCTTCCGGTCTCTGCAACAAGGCGTTGTAGATCCTGATAAGTTTGCCAAGGGCCAGCAAATAGTTCCTCTCCAAGTTTCAAGGTCCCTAATTCTAACTGGCGTTCAGCGGTAAATAAAGCCGGATCAAGTGGGGATGTTATGACAACGTCATCGGCTGTGGACAGGATGTTTTTTAAGACTTCTAATTCCTGCGGAGTAAAGCCCGTAAACCCGTCTACCCATACCTGAGCCCCTTGAATCAAGGGTGAATACGGGATCTTTTCTGCTAAAAGCGATAGTTCATCATCAGGGTCACGGATTCCTTGTCCTAAAGAGGCTTGAAATTCTTCATAAATAAGCGCTAAGTCCTGGAGTTTATCAAATAACAGACTGCTTGAATTGTTAACTCTACGTAAATCATTCGGGGCAATCCGATAAGTTTTAAATTCTCCTATTGCTTGAGCGAGGAGTTCAGCCATACCGGGCCGGGTAGCGGATCGGGCAAATGCTTTCAAATCAAGACGGTGCTTTAAGAGGATTCGTCGCAGAAGCATTCGTTTGCCTATGCCACCGATTAGGACTTTTTGCCCTCCCCCGGTTTCCGAGAACACTCGCCAGCCCAGCCGCCGAAAGCTTAAGACTTGGGCTCGTAAGCTTCCACCCAAATCGGGTGTATTGGCTAAGGCCACTTCCATCTGATAGGTTGCCTGCTCGGGGACGAGGAGGACCAGAGGTGCTCCCCAAGGCTTAAGCCGAAGTTCTCTGCGAATTTCTTCCAAGCATAAGGTGCTCTTGCCACTTCCAGCTCGGCCGAACATGAAACGAAGACCCAAAAAAAATCGCTCCTTTCGAAGGACATGGTGTTCATATTATAGCATAGCCCAACTACTCATCACATAAATTCCTCCTTAAAAACCAATTGTTAATGATATTGACTGACCTATTTGGTTCTTTACACCTAGGTCTGAATTCATATTTTTTTGCATCGTCTTAACATTCCCTGTCGGCATTGATTTTTGAGGTTCTTTCATGTCCTAAGTATAACTCTCAGATACGATTAACTCATGAAATCTTATGAATTTCTCATGAAGAAGGGACCCTGATAATCAAGGTCCAACAGTGTAACTCCCGGAATAATTATTCGCTAATTTAGGTCATGGCCGGGTATAAGTAGTATAATTTAGAAAGTAGAGACATGTCTAGTCATGAATAATCTAAAGATTTCCAACTTCACAGTATTCATTATTAGAGACAGGATTTCTTCATTGTTGATACCTTCCAGCTATCAATATCCTACGACACATTCGTTGGATACAACTACCTTGAAAATAAATCAAGAAGGTGAGAAATTTGATTCTAGGGCGTCGTTTTCCTGATCAAGTTCTAATAGCGTTCCTGGTCGTCATTGCACTGATTTAACATATCCAATATTTTAGTTCGTTTCCTCTGCAAACTCTGGATATATTTGGAGATGAAGGTAACATGGACAGTTCAGATATCCCTAAGTCCTCACGCTCAACAATTCAATCAAGTCTCGATGGAAGAAAACCTGCAGGGGTCTACCATTACAGCAGGAAGAAAAGGTTGATGCCTCGGCTCATAGCGTTAACTGCCACTTTTCTCACCGTATTTTTGCTTTTAATGGGGTTTCTTTATTCCCCTCTTCAACCCTTTGAGTCTCTGCGCGACTTATGGGTAGAAAGTGCAATGACGTCAATGAGCCATCAGTATTTAGCGAAATGGTTCTTCACCGATGCCGAAATTCAAAAAATACTAGACAGCGATCAAGCTCAAGATTTGGGAAACTCCAATCCAGCCTTGATTAATACCCGCAGTACTAATAATAGTACAGAACTCATCGACATCAGTCAAAATGGGTTTAATGGATATTTACTTAAGGTCAGTAATCCTGGACATGTTAGGGTGGCAGCGACACGTTATCTCGGTAAAATCGGAGAAAGGGCAGAGGACATTGCCAGTGAAACTGGGGCTCTAGCTGTAATTAATGGTGGAGCGTTTAACGACCCACAGGGCAACGGAAGCGGGGGTCACCCTCAAGGCATCCTTATCTCACGAGGTAAAATTCTATACAGGGACTCTGGAGTTTCAAGCTATGATATTATTGGTATGAACCAAAAAAATGTTCTTGTCCTGGGACATTATACCTTAACGAGCATCAAGCGGATGGGCATACGTGATGCAGTCACATTCGGGCCTTTCCTTGTCGTCAATGGTAAACCTGCCATTACTCATGGTGATGGCGCATGGGGGATTGCCCCCAGAACGGCTATTGGGCAAACGAAAAACGGTACTATCCTGATGCTGGTCATTGACGGACGCCAAATCGGATCAATAGGGGCTACCTTAAAAGATGTTCAGGATATCATGCTTAAATATGGTGCCTACAACGTAGCCAATCTTGACGGTGGAGCTTCAACCGTCCTCTATTATCACGACCAGATTGTTAATCACCCATCTAGTCCATACGGTGAACGCCATGCGCCATCCTTTTTTATTGTGAAGTGAAATGAACAAATAGAACGGGAAACACTCCTCCGTAACCGTTTTTTCCAGGGAGAAGGTAATCGTTTTTCTTCAGCTAGCAATCTGGACAACCTCCTTTTAGGAGCATTGTCTCATATTCAGAAAGTGCTTGAAATGTGGGTAGCCATTGACGCTTACAAATAAATAATATGAAGATTCGAGTTGATATTTATTTTAGAATTAATGCTTTATCATCTGGAAATAACTTCGAAACAAACCCTGAAGGATCCTGTTTTTCGTAATTCGTAGAATTGACAACCCAGTCATTATTAATTTTCTTGTATTCTACAGTAATCAATCCACCGTCACTCAATCTATGCTCACTGATCGCTGAATCATTATTTTGTGAATACTCAAAAAGCTGAAAATATGGATCAATCTTTTTCACATCATTTTATAATGTACCCAGGGGGTTGGACACGGAGCTGAAAAAATAAGATAATGAAGGTATGAGTAAGAAAAGAAAAACCTACAGCCCAGCGGAAAAAGCGAAGATCGTTTTAGAGGTTCTCAGAGAGGAAAGTACTCTCAATG
>JARLHW010000207.1 GCA_031292075.1 Desulfosporosinus sp. | reverse complement strand
CTCGTGCCGCAGCAGGAACACAGGAGAGCAGATGGACGCATTCCCCCTGGCATTGGATCGCCCTGAAATTGAAGGATTTGTGAGGGGAGGTTTGTCCGAGATCTATTTTATCGCCTATGATGACGATCAGGATCCACCCATGCCACATTTTTTTGCTGTTTATAAGCGTCTCGAGGATCTCGGGTCAACATCTTAACCACAAGAGTGCACAATCTCTGGGGCAAAAAGGCTATGGCAGAAATTTATCGTGTATTAAAACCTTCAGGATTATTGGATATTGCGGATTTTTGTTCCGAGAAAACCCGAGAGTTTGAATCCGATTATGGAATCCGGATGCATCATAGCAGTCCCCAAGAACTTCTAGACATGTTAAGGCCACTTGTTACGATTTGCGATCAAGCGATTCAAACAAAAACCATGAGCGGAAAAGAGGCATTAAGTTTTCGAGCTTTCGCGAGAAACCACTTAACAAAAAATGGCGACGGATAAGTCGCTGAACGAGATGTTTGACCTTATAAAATGAAGATACTCGAAGCAAATAACCAACACGCAAAAGTGATTGTCCAAAAAGTCGCTGAACTCATAGAGGAGCTTGGCAACAAACCGTTTGTTTATAACGAGGCAGAGATCCTTTGTTTCATTGATGATGCAATGGAAAAAGGTATATATACGGCGTTTCTTGCCATAAACAATACTGAAAAGGTTGTTGGCATTCTTACCTTGGGCGAATCCTGTGCCGTATATGCAGGCGGCAAGTTTGGTGTTATTCACGAGTTTTACATTAATCCTGAAATAAGATCTCAAGGTATTGGCAAATTATTACTCGAAAAAGCAAAGCAAAAAAGCCTGGATCTGAATTGGAATCGATTGGAAGTGGGTGCCCCTCCTACCCTTGTTTGGGATAGAACAAAGGATTTTTATTTAAGGGAAGGTTTCCAGGAAATTGGTCCTCGGTTAAAGTGGTTGGCTGAACCACAGCTGCAGGCCGACCCGGGCTTCTCCGATTAGAAGTTGCTCGTCAGCTTGGCCGCAAGGGCGGACGAAAGTCGAAGATGATCGATCTCTTTACGGGTATGCCAGTGAGCACCCTTATATCAGCCAATCTTCATTCAGATCGAGACTCACCACTCGCCCGCCCCCGTATATCGCTGGCAAACATGCGCGTACAATGTCCTGTCCCGCAACCAATGCCCAAGAGAGAAGAACCGGGTTCTGGTTGAAGGAGCGACTGGAGGAGAGCCTACTCGACTGTTCCTATCCAATGTCCTCGGGGGCGAGTCATGCCACGCTTCGTAGGCCTCAGGTTTCATAACCATCGCCTTTTGTTCCTCAATGCCGGTTAATGGGCACTTCACAAGACTTCGGACATGTCACACAAAAAGAAAGGATTGGTTTAAAAACGTCCCTTGGAAAACCCAGCCTTTCGTGATGTCTTCAGCCGTTCAACGAACTTCGGAATAAAGAATGAAAAGGAAAAAGCCCAAGGGACAAGAACACCTTCCAGGATAGCAGCCCCTCCCATTGACCGCTCGACCAGACCTCTTTGAGTGTCCCGACAAAGAATGTGAAGATAAATGTGCGGACAATGATGCCTAAGACCGTCCCGGAAAAATAATCCCTGAAATGCACGCTCGTCGCAAGCAGCTGCCCCAGCCTTTCGGCGGTGAGATAATCCCGCAAAGGTGTGAAATGAGCGACCACAAGTGCCGTGACTAGAAAGAGGATAAAAAAGGATGCCTTAACTTTTGAGCCCTTGCTGTGATTATTCAATTCCATAAATGACCTGCCCCAGTTGATCGCATTTGAAGACTGACATCCAATCGACTTTGACACTTTGTGCGGTCGTCCTCTGAAAACGACAGCCTTGATTTACTGGGGCTCGTCTCAGAAAACGGATAGTAGCGTACACTAAACTCGCTCACATCTCGACAAGCTCCGGCAAATTATTTTTAAATAATCTTGCTTCGTTTTCAGTAGCATGCTATAAATTTCGTAGCGCGCAATAAACCACAAAATAATTCCAAGGAGATTGCCATGCCAGTTATTACTATTGATATGCATAAAACTAATACTGAACAAAAAAAGGCCCTGATCAAAAACTTGACAAAGACCGCTGTAGAGATCACAAATATTCCTGCGGAAAAATTCACCATTTTGATTAATGAACTCGACAGCACCAACATCGGGATTGGAGGTCTGACTCTCGCTGAAGTCAAGGCCGCTCAATCTCGTTAAATCACTCCAGGCACTGATTCTAATTGTCCGCAGCTGTCAAATCAGTGCCTGTTCATACACAACCAAAGGGAGATGATCGTTTTCGATGTCCATTCCAAATCCCGGGAAAAAAGTACGCGGTTCTCATTCTGGCACGCCGATCAACGCCTTGTTCGATCTTCTGGGGCGTCGCTGGGCGCTCGGCATTTTGTGGAATCTAGAAAAAGGTCCATGTACTTTCCGCAATTTGCAGGAACGTTGTGGCGATATTTCACCCTCCATCCTCAATAGCCGCATCAAAGATTTGCGTGAGGCTGATTTGGTAGAAAAATCCCTTAATGGCTACGTGCTGACGCAGCGAGGTAAAGAGCTGCGGGCTATCATTTTGCCATTGGGAAAATGGTCTGCAGTATGGTCAAAGGAGGTCTTCGACTACATTAAGCCAGGTCTACTCGAAAAGATGGGACACCTCGATTCGGGCCTATGAGAACATACTTGCGATTTTGTCCGGTAGAACTTCCGTTTTGTCTTCTGAAAAGGAAATTATATTAAATGCTGTGTTTTTATTATGTATAAATAATGATGAGGAGCTTAAAAAGCCCAAAAAATACAAAGACGAATGAATTAAATTTAGCAAAACGAGAATGTAAAAATCTGGTTTATCAGGATTGAGCGTATTTGCGTTTAGTCCAATAAAGAAACCCTTGGCGTTTTGAGGTGGTATGATAAAAATGGACGCTTTTTGAGCTTATTGTTTAGACCAATGAGGGGAAATTCCGTATGGGGTATTACGGATAAGAGATGAAATTTGCACACGAACTGGTGATATCATGGATGTAACAATTGTGGGGGCCAGCGGTGGCTGTGGCCGGGAAATTGTGACCCAAATCGTCCAGCAGCGCTTATTGGAAAACCGTGAGATCCTGCAATTGGTGGCAAGCAATCCAAGATCAAGGCGACCACATCTTCTGCACGGGTTCCGGGCCGACCTTCAGGATGCCTATGCGGAGATCATCCCAGAGTTAAATGTTACCTCTGATCCAGAGAAAATTATCGGCGATGTAGTGGTGATTACCGGAGGCCAAACCTTTTCCACCGCTCCATCGGAAATCGGATCTGCCTCGCGTGATGTCCTGGCTAAGGCCAATGTTTCGGTTTTTGAACGGTTTGCAAAATCCCTGGCGCATACAAGATCGGAATACCCGCCGGTTGTGATCATTGTCACCAATCCGGTGGAACTAGGGGTAGCGATCTTTGCCAAATATCTGCCTCGCACTCATGTGATCGGCATGGGTGCTTATTCGGATTCAGCCCGTTTCCGTTGGGAAATTGCCTCAGACCTCGGCATTCGCCGGCAGCGAGTGCATGGTTATATGCAGGGTGAACACGGTAGTGGCATGGTACCAATCTGGAGTTCGGTCAGAGTGCATGGCATGGGCGAGAACGAATGGCGACTGGTGGAACGGCATTTACGACGGGGACTCACTACTGAAGATTATCCGACCGCTCTTCTGACTCACCAGCAACGCTTAACTGAGATGATCCGTTCCGATCCACAAAACGGAGCGGTAGAGGCTTTGAGATATGTGCGTGACCTGTCTCCGGATTTACGCGTTGTACTTAAACCCTTTGCCATTCATTATACGGATGCTAAAACCCAGACCGCTACCGCGGCAGCCACGGTAGAGTTGGTCAAGGCAGTGCTGGAAGGTCGTCGGGTTGAGATTTCGGTCCAGTATATGCACAAGGGCGAAAACGGCCTCTATGGTCCCTGCGGAGGACGTGTCCTCCTGGCTGGCACCGTGCAGCGGGTGATGCCAGACCACGACGGAATGACTTCATCTGAGCGGGCCTTAATTGAACAGTCTGCCAAGGCTATCCAGGATAAAATCAGACGATGGTGGCATGATGGAAAGTGAAATGGAGTTGTGGCTGGTGGTTTTAACCACAAGGGATCATGCCGGCGATACGGCGGCAATCGCCTCGGTATTTTCGGGACGGGGACTCCAGATCGATAGTTTTATCGGTTTCGGAGGAAATTCCCAGGCTAGTGGTGGGTCTCTTGGCCGAATAATGATTTCCTTCCGAGCCTTTGAAGAACGCTGTCGCAGCCTCTGCCGGGTGCTTTCAAGTTTGGAAGCGGTGGTTGAGGTCCACTGTTTTGCCGAAGCTAACCTTCCGGCAAATCTCATTGATCAATCGCTCATTGTGAAACAACTCCTGGCGGACATTAATGAGAAAGGACTGTAATCTTTTTCTGTCGGATATTACGATTCCTATGCCGGCAGGAATCACAAAACCGACGCAGAAATTGATGTGAAGTCAAAAAAGCCCCCTTATTTCAAGGTCAGAAAAGATCTCAGAGGATCTTTGGATGATGGAAGAAAGTAAGAAGATTCTTTATAATAAAATTGTTAAAATTGACGGGGAGTATATTATGAAACATAAGCTATTTCCATTGCTTGTGCTCTTTTTTCTTCTCTTTCTGCTGTCTGCATGTTCCAGTCCGATAATATCCGGGATTCCGTCTGCCGTAGGGATGTAGAGATAATCCATCAGGGTATTATAAAGTCAGATCTGCGGCCTTCTAATTGCAGAACTCTGCATCTATAAAAGGAGAGCTCAACTTGGGCAGGCAATTTTCCAATAGGAGGGCATTCACAAGACAACCCTAAACGAATTGGCGACCCCCATGAATGTTGAATACTCCATATTCCCCGTCGTTTATTAAGGTTTCTGCTGGTATTCAGAGACGGGCGAATTATCACTGCCATGCATCTACTTGGGACGCATGCCTATAGATTGCCGCCGCTCAAACCTACAAAAAATAGGGCTGGGCCTGATTTAAGTTTTGTCATTCCTCCTTTAAAATTGTCAGAGTTCTGAAATACTGAGGTTCATAAATATTTTCAGGAAATGCAAACGACCATGGGGGGGGCGGCGTTCTGGCTGGAGGTCTGTATACTTGAAAGTCTCTCTGAAGGAGTTTTTAGGCTAATAAAAGGGCAAAACCAGTAGTCATTCGATTCACTAAGTTATCATTCCCCTTCCCCTTATGCCCTGGTGGGCAGCCTGGTCTTAAGACCTACGGTTATTATGTCGTCACATCCTTAGGGTCACCAATCTATCGGATAAAATTTGTCGTGTAATCTTGGGGTGTCGCGTAACCTTAAGGCAAGCCGGAATAAGTGTTAGATGAGAACAAAAAACGAAAGGTCGAAAGACGGTGTAAATGAGCGGTTTTCCATTAATATTGGCATCGTGGGCGGCGGCCGGAACTGCCGTTTTTTCCTCGACCTGG
>JARLHW010000206.1 GCA_031292075.1 Desulfosporosinus sp. | reverse complement strand
TACCATAGCAGCTGTCACCCCTTTAATATAGTTTAACAGACTGCTACTACTTGCTCCACGCTAGAAGCTGTCCCGACTGGAAGTCGGGGGTATTAAACCAGGCGCATTGAAAATAAATCATAATTACCGTCTCGATTATAATCTTTAAATACCAGCGGAAAAGATCCATTACAGCCCAATTCATCATTCCCGAAGTACTTATTGAGCGAAACCTGAGAGGTTACCCTCCCGCTGCTGTTCTGGATTAGAAGGTCAAAACTGCCTCGGTACATGCTTTCAAAAGTACTGAAGCCTTGCTCATCCGGCTGGAGCGGCTTTTGGTATTCCGTTTGTAAGATCGTTAGCAAATATTTATCATTATGGGTATCTAATACTGCCTTAGAAATAAGGAAAGGGTTTTTGTTCGGGTTTAAACATCCGATTATTAAAACCAGCAGACAAATTAGATTAAATAGAAACGTGCTTGTTTTCATCGAAGCAAATCTCCTCTCTGGTGGGTGAAACCTATTTTATCTAATCATCTCATAACTTTCCCGCAAAACATGGGGAAACCTGTCGCGTCAATATAAAAGGGCTCTACTACCGAAAGTACAAGAAGCCCAGAACCTCTAGCTATGTTTGAATCAGTTCGTCCCCAGCTTCAGTAATTCCAACGATTTCCCATTTCGCAGGATAACGGACAAATCGGTTAGAAAATGGTCCGACTGCCTGTCCTGCGCTTATTTTGTATATTCCCGCAAGCCGACGCCCTAGGTTGGCGTAAAAAAAAGGCATCGCCTTAATGCAATTGTTTTGCGGCAGTGCCCTCGGAATTGATAAATCGGCGTTAAGACCTTCACAGCTCTATTGTTAACTGTTTTCTCAGACCGTCGATTTGTTCCTGGCGTGAGTATAATCATCAAGATCCTATTGGGATGTGCTCTTTCCCAGAAGATCTTTAAATTCATAAGTTATATCCTTACCCATTACCGTCACCTCAAGATATTTTGCTGCAGTCAGTTTTTCCGGAGAAAAATCAGGGCTACTAAAACCGGCACAGGAAATATACCGAACTCCCCTGTCCAGTTCACTTTGATTTACATCTCCCCGATACAAAACCCAGACATTTTTTCCGGTTTTCTCCCGATATTCGGCCAAGGTATCCTTGAGCAACTCACCTTCTTTGGCATTAATAAACGTTGCAGGAGCATCTGACATGACGATAAAAGCGTTGCTGCCCGTCTGTTTGTCCAGCTCCTTAAACAACCATAACCATTCTTCCGGATCACTTCTGCGCAGTCCACCTTTGCTGATATCCAGCTGAATAAAGTTAGAGTTCTTATAAGTATAGGTTTTATAGTCAGTCCCAGTAATTAGGGCAGGTTTTTTCATATCTCTGACAGCAGATGCCGCTTGGCTTCCAGTATAAACCGCCATGTCCAAATTGTCATTGATATAGCTGGTCATTTTGTTCAACAATTGCTCTTCCTGAGTATCATAGCTTTCCTGCTTGCTACCAAAAACGGAAAACTTAAAATTATCAGGACCTGAAACAAACTCTGTTGCCCTATTGGCGTCATCTGGGCAGATTGAATCCAGCGGTATTTGACTTTGGCCAATGACCGGATGATTTACCACCTTTGCCGTAAGATCATCAAAATAAATCGTCCCTATTCCTTCAGCGGGATCTGTATTTTGTACATAAAGCCTCTTAAGATTGGTTGGCTTCTTGATCTCTCCCAGTGAAACTTCGAATTCCTTCCAACCTAGCCAATCTAATTTTGAGGCAATTTCCAGCTGATGTTTTTTCCCTGCGTCATCCAGGACTTCACCGAGGATCCGGTTTGAATTTTCATGAGTATTGTAAATCCAGATGGCTATGTCAGAAGTGTCATCATCAAGCGGAAGCCCTGCTCCCGGGAAAACCAACGAGGCTTCACCTGAATTTTTAGCGTCCAGAAAGTCATAGACTAATTGTCCTGAAGTATTTCCTCCGTGAACCTGAGCTGTGGAAAGCTGAAAAGTACCTTGGGCTACCTGCGGGTCAGCTTGGAAGGAAGCCTGGTCGTCTTCAAAGGAATATAAGGCAGCGATAGAATCTGCATAGATCGATACAGCAGTATAGGCACGAACGTCCCCAACCCCCGCCTCGATATAGCCTGCCCCAACAGTCGCGGCTTTAATAGTTCCCTCTTGGAAATCGTCAATTTTCCCGCTTACTGCCCACTGAACGTCTTCCGGTTCAATTTCCGCTTGATAACCCTGTTGGTCGTAACCGGTTACCTGAAGGGTTTGGCTCTGGCCAAGAGGTATCTCTAACTTATCTGAACTGAGTCTAAGCTTGACGGGAGTACTCAAAGAATGAATATCCACCTCTGCTGTTAATTTCCCTACTTTGGCAATTATTTTACCCTGGCCTACTGAAGTGGGCTGAAACTGATTATCTGTAAATCTTCCTTCAATTCCGCTCACACTCCATTCGATCTTTTGAGGATCAACCGCTACAGGATTAGAAAAACTGTCCACCCCTGTAAGGGTAAATTTTCTCGACGTATGAACAAAAATATTAGGGTCCTCCGTCTCTAAGATCAGCTTCGCCAGTGGACCGGGAGAGGCCTGAGAAAAAATTCCGATACCGCTCGCAACAGGACTTAAGGAACCATCAGAAGGTATATTGACAACCTCTAAGTTGGACGTTCCCAACTTCCTGGCTACCATGGTCGTCGATCCGCCGCCATCAAAATTCAGAGCATTGTAGGCACCCAATTCCTGCATAAGTTGAGCGGACTGAGTCTGAGTGAGCCCGATACTGTTATCCTGTCTGCCATCCACCGTGACCAAAATCAGTTGTTTGCCATCCTCAGAGCTTCCTACCAAGGTTCGAGGGTTGTAGTCATTAATACTGTCAGTACTAAAAGAAAAAGTCTCAGGAATCTGACCGTCCTTGACCAGGATGGAGGACCCGGTTGCCGACATTTGCAGATCGGACCAGTTGGGGTTAGAGGTAACGGTAAAGTTGGCTGGATCTCCTATTTTGAAGCTTTTCAGAAGTTTGGCAGCTTGTTCACCCCGGGAAATTACAACATAACCATTGGCAGGTATCGTTACAGGAGGCAAAGCTTGTCGAATTTCTGCGACCCGTCCCTGGGATACAAGGATTTCCACCAAATCAGGATACGTTTCCGAGGCTCCGAGGGTGGTAATTCCCCATTTATTATCTAAGACGGTGATATCATTATATTGCTGACGACTCGGCTGGTTGTATTGAGACACAGCAAATGAAACCTGGTTGGATCCTGTCAAAGTAAGGTCGTTTTTCCAGTAGTTAAAGAGCATCTGACCTGTTTTATCGAGAGAGAATGAAGCCATTTCATCTTTGTTTTGATTGTACCAGCCGGAGGTCGCTAAGAGGTCTCCTCCTCGAACAAAGGGTCCGTCAGGATATCCGGTTCCTCCATCCAGCGGATTAAAGAAACTGGCGTTCACAGCAGCTACCGCACCACTTTCCTCGGCCAAGCTAAGGACTGTAGAAAGTTGATCCGTGACATAGCTATTAGCCAGGGTATCTATTTTGATATTGGGATTCGTGGTATCAATACGTAAAACTTTGATATTTAACCAACCGTCTGCTGTAAACCGTGAAATATGTTCCAGAGTTGCTCCATCTGTGATGGTTTGTTTAGAACTAGTCTCATAAAGAGTCTTCGGTTGGGCTACCGCTGTGCCGGAGAATGCAGTGACAGCGAAGATCGTTGCCAGAAAAATTACAAGTACTTTCTTTAAATAAGCCATTTAATTCCCCCCTGGTTTATTTTACCACAAAAGGCTCCACCGTCCCCTGAAATTATTGATTTGCCTCGTGAACATTTTATAGTAGTAAAAATATGCGTTCGACAATCCTATGCAAATATTAATCTACCTCTTGGTTTTGGTACCGACCTTCCAATTGATTTTGCTGTTTCGATCCATTCATCAATAACTACTTCTATATTTTTCAAGACTTCCTGATGTGTTTTGCCATCCGAAGCACATCCTGGCAGTTCTGGCACCTCTGCAATATATGCATCGTCCTCATCACTCCAATAAATAATAATCTCATACTTATACATCAAGAGTACCTCCCAGTTTATACTTTAAAATAATCTGTCTTACCTGTTTTACTTGATATGGCTTTGTCTTTGCACCATTAGGCTAACCGTATTATACCAGTTTTTGTAATATAATAGAATTATATTTTCTTCTAATATATTACTCATTTAGTTGCTCTTTTCTACGGTTGAAACCAGGCAAAGTCATTGTGCCAAATATAACCGTAAAAACCAAACGGGTCTTTTTCCCATTCCGGAAAAGGTCCTAAAATTTTGCGAGGAT
>JARLHW010000020.1 GCA_031292075.1 Desulfosporosinus sp. | reverse complement strand
GAAAACATTTGGAAAAAGGCGAGTCAGGCATTACTTTTGCATCCGCTTTACGAGAAAGGCGCATTACATTTGAAACACTTAAATACAAGGCAGGAAAGAAGGGAAGCAGTTGAAAATCTTTTTGAAAAAACATTCAAAAAGATTAGGAAGTAAAAGAAAAAGCGTTACCTTTGCAGCCGCTTTAAGAGCAAGGCGTTAGATACTTGAAAGCCCCATATATAAAGGGAAGTAGAGAAAAAGGGAAAGCGAAAAAACTTCAAACAAATCATCAAAAAGATTTGGCAGAAAGAAAAAAGGGATTACCTTTGCAGCCGCTAAAAGAGAAAGCGAGTCACTAAAGCGAAGTGATTAAAAGCAAAAGAAGAAATAATGAAGCAAAGTGCTTGAAAAAAACCTCAAAATTTTCTGAAAAGAAATTTGGAAGTTAAAAAATAAAAGCATTATCTTTGCAGTCCGTTTCGCCCTGAAAAAATGGGCAAACGAAAAACAAGAAAGAATAACTTGAAGGGTTACAATCTGAGAAGAGAGAAAGGCCAATGAGAGGGAAAAAATACAAAAAGAGCGATCTTTAGAAATATTGAAACAACAGAATGTAGTAAAACAAGGAAAGTTTTTTTTAACTAAGAAAAGCGAACCGTCAATAAAAAGTACATTTGGACATCTTGAGAATAATTTAGGATTTTAATACAACGAAGAGTTTGATCCTGGCTCAGGATGAACGCTAGCGACAGGCCTAACACATGCAAGTCGAGGGGTAACAGGGAAGCTTGCTTTCGCTGACGACCGGCGCACGGGTGAGTAACGCGTATGCAACCTAGCCGTAAGAGGGGGATAGCCTCTCGAAAGAGAGATTAACACCGCATAATATTATTAGAAGGCATCTTTTAATAATTAAATATTAATAGCTTACGGATGGGCATGCGTCTGATTAGTTAGTTGGGGAGGTAACGGCTCACCAAGACAACGATCAGTAGGGGTTCTGAGAGGAAGGTCCCCCACACTGGTACTGAGACACGGACCAGACTCCTACGGGAGGCAGCAGTGAGGAATATTGGTCAATGGGCGCAAGCCTGAACCAGCCAAGTCGCGTGCAGGAAGACTGCCCTATGGGTTGTAAACTGCTTTTATAAGGGAATAAAAAACACCATGTATGGTGTCTTGTAGGTACCTTACGAATAAGGATCGGCTAACTCCGTGCCAGCAGCCGCGGTAATACGGAGGATCCAAGCGTTATCCGGATTTATTGGGTTTAAAGGGTGCGTAGGCGGAACAATAAGTCAGTGGTGAAAGTTTGCAGCTCAACTGTAAAATTGCCATTGAAACTGCTGTTCTTGAGTACAAATGAGGTAGGCGGAATGTGTTGTGTAGCGGTGAAATGCATAGATATAACACAGAACACCAATTGCGAAGGCAGCTTACTGGGATGTAACTGACGCTGAGGCACGAAAGCGTGGGGATCGAACAGGATTAGATACCCTGGTAGTCCACGCAGTAAACGATGAATACTAGCTGTATGCGATACACAGTATGCGGCACAGCGAAAGCGTTAAGTATTCCACCTGGGGAGTACGACCGCAAGGTTGAAACTCAAAGGAATTGACGGGGGCCCGCACAAGCGGAGGAACATGTGGTTTAATTCGATGATACGCGAGGAACCTTACCCGGGCTTGAAATGCAGAGTAATAATTTGGAAACAGATTAGTCAGCAATGAACTCTGTGTAGGTGCTGCATGGTTGTCGTCAGCTCGTGCCGTGAGGTGTCGGCTTAAGTGCCATAACGAGCGCAACCCTTATCATTAGTTACTAACAGGTTAAGCTGAGGACTCTAATGAGACTGCCACCGTAAGGTGTGAGGAAGGTGGGGATGACGTCAAATCAGCACGGCCCTTACGTCCGGGGCGACACACGTGTTACAATGGATGGTACAGAGGGTCGCTACCTGGCAACAGGATGCAAATCTCATAAAGCCATTCTCAGTTCGGATTGGAGTCTGCAACTCGACTCCATGAAGCTGGATTCGCTAGTAATCGCGCATCAGCCATGGCGCGGTGAATACGTTCCCGGGCCTTGTACACACCGCCCGTCAAACCATGGGAGTTTGGGGTACCTAAAGTCCGTAACCGCAAGGGACGGCCTAGGGTAAATCAGATGACTGGGGTTAAGTCGTAACAAGGTAGCCGTACCGGAAGGTGTGGCTGGAACACCTCCTTTCTAGAGAAGAATGAAAGAATGTACGAAGGTTTGCTTGAACGAGGGAGAAAATACGAAACTTGACTACATCTGTTGTTTTATAAAAAAAAAGAAACAATAGTCTGAAAACAGGCAATTGAATTGACAGTCCTATAGCTCAGTTGGTTAGAGCGCTACACTGATAATGTAGAGGTCGGCAGTTCAACTCTGCCTGGGACTACAATCCGGGGGATTAGCTCAGTTGGCTTAGAGCACCTGCCTTGCACGCAGGGGGTCAAGGGTTCGAGCCCCTTATTCTCCACAAGAAACTAGCGAGCGCGTTAGGGATAAAGAGAGTAAGAAAAAAAGCATAAAAACAGTTTATAGATATTGAGTTATCTATAGAAAGCGAAAAACAAGAAGTCGATAAAGAAGAAATTAGCACATTAGCTAATTGGCATATTGACAGATTGAGAAGAAGATCTTTGACATATTGGTAGAGAAAAAAGTAGTAAAAAAAGAGCATACAATAGAAAAAATCTATAATTTATTATAGATAAACTAAGAAAGTAAGAAAGAGCGAACGGTGGATGCCTTGGCTCTCGGAGGCGAAGAAGGACGTGATAAGCTGCGATAAGCTTCGGGGAGGTGCAAATAACCCTTAATCCGAAGATTTCCGAATGGGGCAACCCAACTAACTGAAGGTTAGTTATCCTTTTATAAGGAGGCGAACGCAGGGAACTGAAACATCTAAGTACCTGCAGGAGAAGAAAACAAAAGTGATTGCGCAAGTAGTGGCGAGCGAACGCGCAGAAGCCCAAACCAATGATGTTTAGGCATGATTGGGGTTATAGGACTGCGAAGTAGATTTATATTAAGAATCAGAACCAATTGGAAAATTGGGCCAAAGAAGGTGAAAGCCCAGTATGAGTATTTAATATAAATTTTAGCAGTATCCTGAGTAGTGCGGGACACGAGAAATCCTGTATGAATTTGCCGGGACCATCCGGTAAGGCTAAATACTCCCGAGAGACCGATAGCGAACAAGTACTGTGAAGGAAAGGTGAAAAGAACCTCGAATAGAGGAGTGAAATAGAACCTGAAACCGTTCGCTTACAAGCGGTTGGAGCTCCTACGTGGAGTGACAGCGTGCCTTTTGCATAATGAACCTACGAGTTACTGTCACTAGCAAGGTTAAGGTCTTCAGGACCGCAGCCGAAGCGAAAGCGAGTCTTAACAGGGCGTTAAGTTAGTGGGAGTAGACGCGAAACCAAGTGATCTACCCTTGAGCAGGTTGAAGGTTGGGTAACACCAACTGGAGGACCGAACCGGTAAGCGTTGAAAAGCTTTCGGATGACTTGAGGGTAGGGGTGAAAGGCTAATCAAACTTGGAGATAGCTCGTACTCCCCGAAATGCATTTAGGTGCAGCCTTGAGATAGTTTATAAGAGGTAGAGCGACTGATTGGATGCGAGGGCTTCACCGCCTATCAAGTCCTGATAAACTCCGAATGCTTATAAATATTTCTCAGGAGTGAGGGCATGGGTGCTAAGGTCCATGTCCGAGAGGAGAAGAATCCAGACCATCAGCTAAGGTCCCCAAATATATGCTAAGTTGCATTAACGAAGTCGAACTGCAGAGACAGCTAGGATGTTGGCTTGGAAGCAGCCATTCATTTAAAGAGTGCGTAACAGCTCACTAGTCGAGCGGTTTGGCGTGGATAATAATCGGGCATAAGCATATTACCGAAGCTATGGGATCGAAAGATCGGTAGGGGAGCATTCTTGACCGCGTAGAAGGCATATCGTCAGGTATTCTGGAGCGTCAAGAAAAGCAAATGTAGGTATAAGTAACGATAATGGGAGCGAGAAACTCCCACGCCGAAAGACTAAGGGTTCCTGATCAACGCTAATCGGATCAGGGTTAGTCGGGGCCTAAGGAGAAGCCGACAGGCACATCCGATGGAAGAACCGGTTAATATTCCGGTACTACCTTATAGAGTGAAGTGGGGACGAAGGAGTGAAAGTCCTGCGTGGTGACGGAATACCACGTTAAAGGGTGTAGATGCTGAGAGAGATAGGCAAATCCGTTTCTTGAGTCGAACCTGAAAGTATGGCGAGCCCTTGTGGTGAGCCAATATGGATGTAAACATACTTCCAAGAAAAACCGCTAGCGTTAATTTATAAGGTACTCGTACTCTAAACCGACACAGGTGGTCACGTATAATGTACTAAGGCGCTCGAGTGATTCACAGCTAAGGAACTAGGCAAAATAGTCCTGTAACTTCGGGAGAAAGGACGCCTCCCCACGCAAGTGGGAGGCCGCAGAGAAATGGCCCAGGCGACTGTTTAACAAAAACATAGGGCTATGCAAAATCGAAAGATGAAGTATATGGCCTGACACCTGCCCGGTGCTGGAAGGTTAAGAGGAGATGTCATCGCAAGAGAAGCATTGAATTGAAGCCCCAGTAAACGGCGGCCGTAACTATAACGGTCCTAAGGTAGCGAAATTCCTTGTCGGGTAAGTTCCGACCTGCACGAATGGTGTAACGATCTGGGCACTGTCTCAGCTGTGAGCTCGGTGAAATTG
>JARLHW010000205.1 GCA_031292075.1 Desulfosporosinus sp. | reverse complement strand
GAGCAAAACAAGTTCAACTTCAGAAGTATCCGGTAACAGCGTCCCTCGTCCCATAGGCAGGAACGGAGATCGACAGAGCTTCTCCTTATCTACACCCAGGCGACGACGATGGAAAGAATCACCAAATGTGCGGATGAACCATAACTTTGCCGTGCCACTCCTCAGGTGGCGACATAACAGTGCAGCCAACAACAACCCCGTCTCTTTGTAAACAGGGTTGCGGTTCCACACAAATCACCGCCCCCAGGGCCGACCCGCGCAGCCTTCATAAACCACTACTCCTTGTTACTATTTCTGCATAATCAGGCCCGCCAGAGGCCATGTAAAACAAACCCAAGCGTGTGCTAACGAGGTTGACCATTGTGCCGAGTTGTAGAGGCAGTAGCGCGGAAGATGATGCCATCAACGTGTTCCCCCACAAAAATGTTGGCCATGTCTGCAGTTTTGAAGTAGCCGGGCTTGCCTGGCATGTCGTCGGAGATCGTCCGTCCGTTTATCTTGAGATTCTCAAATAGGATGTTATTGATCTTTCTACTATCATCGTACCCTGCAACGATAGAGGGATTAGCGTGAGTCCCATTGTAGGTAATATCTTTGAAAAGGATGTTTTCGATGCCTCGGCCTGGCGACGTGTTGTATTTCCCATTGAAGAAAACGCGCAAATTCACCAACTGACCTTCTCTGAAGTCTTCAACTCGAATGTTATCAAATAGGACATTGCGAATCAGGTTACTGTCCCCTGCGTTGAGGCTCATACACCCCTGATAATCAAGTTGAGGTTCTCTGTGGTCGAGGATGTCGATATTCGCAAATTTCAGATCCTCCAACGTGTCGGGGTGGTCTGTATCTCCATGAGTTCCGACGAGAATCGGATGTGCTACATCCGACCATAGCGTCGAGTTTTGTACTGTTACGTTTCTTGTGTCTCCGTAATAATTCCATCTATGCCCGTAGATCGCGATATTGTCATCTGAGTTGCGCAAGAATACGCCATCAACCACTACATCAGAGCTTGAAAAAATGTCGATTCCATCATTGTTGCCTCCTGCGCTAAAAGATTTGATATTCCGAATCGTCACGTTTTGCGACTGTCCAATTAGCACGGTATAGGTATTTGGCACCTCAATGATTCCTTCTACCTCAATATTTTTCGAATACTCAATAAGAATAGCGTCTCGTCGAGTACTCCTTATTTGCGACGGAGGCGCGGCGGCAGACGGAATAGTGTCTATATCCTGTGTCAACTTTTCAGCTTGAGGTCTTGGCTGATTCGGACGCCCCAGAGCCAATATCTGGCCGAGCTGATACAGTATGCCTCGACCTATAATTCGTACGTTCTCCGCGTGATTAATGAGAAACGATCCCTGAACTAGCGCACCGCCTGCCAAGTAGACAGTTTTACCACTAGGCACGACTACTCGTCCTACTTGATGAAATCCCGGTCCATAGAAGATGACGTTGGGATCGCTTATGTCCGGTCTTGTAGACTCAATAGGATTGGCAAATAGCTGTAAATTATGGAATATATCTCCGTTGATCTCGATAGATATATTGCTGGGGCGTGAAAGAGAAAATGCAGCAGTTCTAAATGGGTGGTGCTTTTCCTGTGACGACCGTATTCATGAAGGTCTGCCATGAGGGAAACAGGACGTAAGTAGTGATGGTGTGCAGGTCATGAAAGAAGCGGGCCCGCGCCCCGACCGCCTCGCGGGCTT
>JARLHW010000204.1 GCA_031292075.1 Desulfosporosinus sp. | reverse complement strand
CCCCCCCCCCCCCCCCCCCCCCCCCCCCCCCCCCCCCCCCCCCCCCCCCCCCCCCCCCCCCCCCCCCCCCCCCCCCCCCCCCCCCCCCCCCCCCCCCCCCCCCCCCCCCCCCCCCCCCCCCCCCCCCCCCGCCCCCCAAAAAAACAAAACGGCCAAAGGCCAGACGATTCTCCTGGTCCTCAGCAGGGGTCGGAGGCGTCAAGCCGAAGCTGCCTCAGTTCAGGCCGAAGCCACTTAATTAAAAGCCGCAGTCGGCTAATTTTTCAATTTAATTGAAGCCTAGGTTTAATTTAAGGTTTATTAATAGAAGCTCACTCATATTGAATTCAAGGCTTAATCAATAAAATTTAACATTTGTCTATATATTCACAAATTTTAACATTGAGTATAGTATCAAATTCCTTCTGCAGGACTTAACTTTTCTCCAACTTCTCCAGCTTCTTGGTTGTATGAATAATCATCTTCCACAGCAAAAGGATTCATCACAGGATTCTCTTGAGATGCTGGGTAAGTCTTCACCTTCTTTTGCCCTTTTTGATCCGGTTCTGTAGATATTGATCCTTTTCGTTTCAAAGAGCTTGATTCCTGGATAAGATTCTGTTCAATTTGTGCTTGGCGGATTTTGGCTTCAAGCTACCTTTCAAAGGATCATTTTCTTTTGGTTTCTGCTCTTGAGAATGTGCTTGGAACTCTTGGAGTTCTGGCAGTGTGACTTCTTTTTGTTCAACAGAATTTATTTCCTCCTCCTTTCTCCACATTGTCGCGTACTTTTCTATGATAGTTAGCTTAATTTGAAAAGGCTCTCCAGATTGCTCGATAATGATGCTCACTTCAAGGGTTTCGACTTTCAATCCGCCTCTATATGGGGTCTTGAAGGTCTTGAACTGAGAAAAAACGCTTTCTACGGGTGCTGTGGAATAAGGAAGGACCAGAATTGCGCGAGCTTGCACCACTGTTAGGATAAAATTCATTGCATTTCCATAGATTTCCTTCTCTATTTGATACTCTGATACGTGAGGACAGAACTTTTCCTTGATCTTTTTCACATATCCTTCAAAAT
>JARLHW010000203.1 GCA_031292075.1 Desulfosporosinus sp. | reverse complement strand
TGAATTGGCTTGGGATCGTGGTAATGTGGATTTTATGAATCGTTTTTTCGGTTATACCATCAATGTTGATCGTGGTAAGCCCACAAATTCAGAATTTGTCGCCATGGTTGCGGATAAACTGCGGATGTCGATGATGTATTAACGTGCGGCGTACCGAGGGATGCAAGAGTTTTAAAACAGAAAGTATGGCGACATATTTTTTTAAAACTATATAGACTCATCTATATGGCGATAAAACTAATATTTTTGATTGCAACAAACTTTCTGTCCGCAAACATCTCTATGTTGAAAAAACATGGAGGTGCTTTTGTCATGAAACAAACGTACTTAGTGTGTGTTTGAAACGTGTTTCTTTATTCTTACCAAATTATGCATTTGAGATCAATTAAGGGCTAATCACACGATTAGCCCTTAATTGATCTCAAATGCATAATTTATTTTGGTTTCTTTACTTGCTTAGGTTTTTTGGTCTCTTTCTTGTTAGGACTTTTATCACCCATCTTCTGTCACTCCTTCCGTCCTATAAAATATAACATAGAAATTCTGCAAAGAAAATCCGGTCTATTCTCTAAAGCAAGAGATTGACTGATTATATATCGAAATAGAGTTGAATGTGCAAAGTGTTGCCAAGCAGGATATTGCAGACTAAAAGACGAACTTATTCCTAGAATAATAGAAGGCTCGACAATGGAAAGTGGGGATGGGGATGTTTAGGCGTCGTCAACTAGAGAGAGTGGCAGACAAGCTATGACAGAATATGAGGAGCTCAGAGCCAAAGTTAACAGGCTACAGGAGGTACGTATTCTTCTGACAGCTATTATTGATTCAACTCAGGATGCCATTTCTGTAGTGGATGAAAATGGGCTGTGTATTTTGATTAACCCAGCATACACCCACTTGACCGGCTTAACTGCGGAGGATGTCATCGGCAAACCTCCCACAGTGGACATTGCCGAAGGAGAAAGTATGCACTTGCAGGTTTTAAGAACCCACCAAGCAGTTAAAGGGGTCTCGATGAAATTAGGGACTAAACGTAAAGAATCAATCGTCAACGTAGCACCGATTTTTATTTCTGGGCAGTTTCGGGGAACCGTGGGCGTGTTGCGCGATCGATCTGAAATTCATAAACTTTCCGAGGAATTGGAAAGGGCGAAACGTTTAATTCGCCATTTGGAAGTAAAATATACGTTTAGTGACATAATCGGCGAAAGTGATGTCATCAAAGCAACGATTGAACAAGCACAACGGGCTGCAATAACACCGGCGACTGTCCTCTTACGCGGGGAAAGCGGGACTGGAAAAGAACTGTTTGCTCATGCCATTCACCACGCGAGTGAACGAAAAAAAGGGCAATTTATCCGGGTGAATTGTGCAGCTTTAGCGGATGGCCTTCTGGAGAGCGAGCTGTTTGGTTATGTCGAAGGGGCTTTTACAGGAGCAAAACGTGGTGGAAAAGTGGGCCTATTTGAAGAGGCAAACGGGGGAACGATTTTTCTGGATGAGATTGGAGAAGTCAGTCTTAACCTTCAGGCCAAGCTCTTGCGAGTACTTCAAGAACGTGAAATTGTTAAGGTAGGAGATAATCGTTCGTGTAACGTAGATGTTCGGGTTATTGCAGCCACAAACGCTAACTTAGAAGCAGAATTGCGAACCGGTAAATTCCGTGAAGATTTGTATTATCGTTTAAACGTCATTCCTATCATAATTCCGCCTTTAAGGCAGCGAAGAGATGATATTCCTTTACTCGTGCACCAACTTATTGGGAGCTTTAATCAGGAATACGGCCGCTGTGTCGAGCTGGTCAGTGATGAAGCCTTGCAAATTCTGATGGGGTATCATTGGCCGGGAAACGTTCGTGAATTGGAAAATATTTTGGGTCGAGCAATTATTAACCTGCGTATCGGTGAAACAGTCGTTGAAAAACATCATCTTCCGGTTTTATCCTCCCCGCATATTAATTATGCAGAGGTGTTTATAGAACCAGATAAATTTCCATTGTCAGAAGAGGAGGGCGGATTTGAAGAGTTGCAGAGGCAATGGGAACGCGCCTTACTCTTAGTCACGTTACAAAGAACTGGAGGTAATAAAACGAAAGCAGCCCGACAATTGAAAATGTCAATAAGGAATTTCTATTACAAACTTGAACGTCATTCTCTTATATAAATTTGATTAAGGAAAGAGGAGAAAGCGTGGAAGAGTCAAATGGAAAAGAAGAACGCATCAAGGGAGAGGTGCTTTTCAAGGGGCGAATGCTCCGTCTTGAACAAGATGTCGTCCGTTTGCCGAACGGACGGGAAGCATCCCGTGAAGTGGTTAGGCATCCAGGCGCGGTAGCGATCATTGCGTTGCAGGATCAACATGTGCTCTTGGTTCGTCAATACCGATATGCGATTGCTCAAGAAACCTGGGAAATCCCGGCAGGGAAACTTGATTTGAATGAAAACCCTGAAGCTTGTGCACAGCGAGAACTTCGTGAAGAAACCGGTTATCGGGGGACCATGGAACATATCTGCTCCTTTTATACTACACCAGGATTTACCGATGAAGTGATACATCTTTATTTTGCCCGAGATCTGGTCTGGGATCCATTAGCTCCGGATGACGACGAGTTTATAGACGTGGAAAAAGTACTTTGGGATGTGGCCGTACTTAAGGCACAACGGGGTGAGTTTAACGACGCTAAAACCATGCTTGGGATTTTACTTGTCAAAGGGCTGATCGGATGATTTTTGCCGTAGAGTTGTGGACATACTTTCCTCTGCGGTGGAATAAAATCCCATAGGAACATATGGGAAGGGGTTGCGGAGGATGTGGAAACAACTTGGCAGGCATATTCGTCAATATTGGGTCATTTATCTCACGCTTTCGAGTGTCTATCTTGCAGGTGTGGTATTTGGGGCGGTTGGAGTCAGCGCGTTGGGAGTCTCTGAAACTTCCCAGCTTGGGAAATTCTTGGATACTCTATTGCAAAGCCAACCAAAAGCTTTAGATCCTGTCTTCTTAGAGCAGCTTGCTCGAGATATGTTTATTATGATGGCCGGAATTTGGATCTTAGGACTCACAATTATTGGGGCCCCCTTAATTTATCTCATTGTCTTTACACGGGGATTTATTCTTGGGTTTACAGTCAGTTTTATCATCGGAGTGAAGGGAACGCTTGGACTCGCCTTGATTCTAACCACCATTCTTATTCCCACACTCTTTGCTATTCCGTTACTATTACTCGGAGCGGGACTGGCAACTGTTTTTTCGTTTTTGCTGCTTCGTGGTAAAGCGAGAGGGGAATCGTTGCGCAAAGAATTTCTATATTACACGGCTTCGGCTGCGTTTGTTTCCTTTGGAGCAGTTGCAGTTGGCGTTGCCCAAGGATATTTTTCAATTCTTGGTGTTCGCTTATTTGGGCTTTAAGACATTGAAAGAAAATAACAAGTCAAAGCTGCCTTGGTTACTTAATGTGCTATAATTCCAACAACCTAGCGAACCGCTAGTGCATTGCAATTTTATGCACTGCAACATATTGCCTGCAAAATAATTCGGGTTTCACTGAGAAATTTAGACTTTTTATACCACCCTAAGCCGGCTGGATTAACAAGAAAGTTTTATAGTTCTTATAGGTATACGCTCACTGGGTCTTAAGAGAATAAACCACTCAGTCAACTGGCACAATATTTGCATGATAATAACTCCGCTAGGGATTATAATTTAAGATGGGGGTTTATATTATGCTGATCGGAATACCTAAAGAGATTAAGAATAATGAAAGTCGGGTGGCTATCACCCCAGCGGGTGTCCATGCTTTAACACTGACAGGGCACCAGGTTATTGTAGAAAAATCTGCCGGCGAAGGCAGTGGAATCACTGATCAAGAGTATATTGAAGCAGGTGCTCAGATCCTGGATTTTGCCGCAGACGTCTGGAATGCGGACTTGATTATTAAGGTCAAGGAACCAATACAATCTGAATACGGATATTTTAAGCTCGGACAAATTCTTTTTACTTACTTGCATTTGGCAAATGAACCGGAATTAACGAAAGCGCTTATGGAGAAACAAGTCGTCGCGATTGCTTACGAAACGATCCAATTGGACAACACTTCCTTGCCGCTGCTTATTCCGATGAGTGAAGTTGCCGGACGGATGTCCGTTCAAATAGGAGCCCAGTTCCTCGAAAAACCCTATGGTGGAAAAGGGGTTTTACTTGGCGGAGTTCCTGGAGTGCCTCCCGCGAAAGTAACTATTATTGGTGGCGGAATTGTCGGCATGAATGCGGCTAAAATGGCGGTTGGCCTTGGTGCTGATGTGACAATTGTTGAGAAAAACGCGCAACGTTTACGCGAGCTTGATGATCTCTTTAGCGGACGGATCAAAACTTTGATGTCTAACCCTTATAATATCGCTGCTTGCGTAGCTCAAGCAGATTTACTCGTTGGGGCGGTACTGATCCCAGGCGCCCGTGCACCTCACTTGGTTACAGAGGACATGGTAAAAGCAATGACGCCAGGAAGTGTGATCGTCGATGTTGCTATTGACCAAGGAGGTAGCATAGCAACCATTGATCGTGTGACAACGCATAGTGATCCGACATTCGTTAAATATGGGGTTGTCCATTATTCGGTCGCCAACATGCCTGGAGCGGTTGCCCGGACGTCAACGTTTGCTTTAACTAATGTCACGTTAGGGTATGCTTTGGAGATAGCTAATAAAGGTTATCTAAAAGCAATTGAAGAGAACTGTGCCCTTCGCAAAGGTGTTAATGTCATTAATGGTAAATTAACCTATAAAGCTGTCGCCGAAGCTTTGAATATTTTGTATGTGCCTTTGGAGGAAGCTCTAGCTATCTGAGAGAAAATTTAAGTCGAAGATGCCAGTAAGTGCTTTGTAATTGTTGAGTGGGACCCGGTAATAGGGTCCCATTCATTTTTTTAACTCCATTCAGACCTCAGATAGACGCTAACACCACAGATAACGACCTTCCAACAAAAGAAGCAAGCACATAAAAACAAAAAGAACCAAAGAATCATTATGATGACGATGAACCTCTTGAACGTTTATAACATTATTTGGGAAAAATGGCCTCGATTTATTTGTTGAATAACGGGAAATACTTCAAACTAGGTCATTAGAAGAATTATGTTTTGAGGCGGTTAACAATACATTCAAAATTTGATTCGCAAAAATTATGGAAATACCCGCAAATGGAAAGAGCCTTAATGATAGATTTGGGGAAAATAGGAAGGGAGATGCATCATCATAGAACAACACTTTCTTGTGTTCAAAGAGGTGGCCGAAACTAACAATATTACGTTATCAGCTAAGAATCTCCACATGAGTCAACCTAATATTAGTTTGCAGATTCAGAATTTGGAATACGAGTATGGCGCTCGCTTTTTTGACCGTACCAATAAAGGGGTTACGCTAACTAAAGAGGGAGAACTTTTTTATGAACGTGTTCGGACTATCTTGGACATTCTTGCGAATTTCAGGGAGGAGATAAGAAATCTGGCCAAAGATCAAAGAAGACTTATTTACCTCGGGGCGACTTTAACGATCGGAGAATATATTCTGCCTAATATTATGGCGTATTTGTATAAGACCCATCCAGACGTGGACTTCAAACTGAAAATTACTAATACTGAGACGATTATTCAAAATGTTGCAGAGAAAAAAATGCATATAGGCCTGATTGAGGGGATAGCTCCTCAGCATAAAGACCTTAAAGTGGAGAATTTCTGGGATGACGAGTTGGTAGTCGTGATTCCTCATTTTCACCCTTGGGCTGCAAGGAATAGCATTACCTTAGCTGAACTCTCCAATGAACGTCTGGTGACACGAGAGGAAGGTTCGGGGACTCGCAAAATGATGGAGATGGCCCTTAAAGAGCGAGGGTTTGATCTGAATCAATTAAATGTGACAATGGAATTAGAAAGTATTCGGGCGATTAAACAAGTCGTTTCTGCGGGACTTGGAATTACCGTAATTTCTTCGTTGACTGTCAACAATGAAAGCGATCGGAAACTATTTAAGACATTAAAGATTCAAGATGCACTTTTTTATCGACCGTTTAGTATTATCACCAATGTCCAAACCATCCAGACCAAAGATGAGCATATTTTAATCAGACTACTCCATGATCACAAGTTACTAACGGATATTTTAAGTGAGGATCATAATCAATTAGAAGAACACGAAAGTAGACTGAGTTTAAATCACCCTGCAGTGAGTAGTTTTGAAGGTCAAGGACACAGGCCGGAACAATGGCAGGAACATTGAGATAAGACAATCTGGAGATGCATAGGATATAGGGGAAGGGGGGAGTGTAATGCCAACAAAACGTTGGAGTGATTTTTTCCTATATCTCGGAAGGGTATTTATCCTCCTTATATTACTTGCCGTGCTCTTACCTAAGTTAATGGCAGTATGCAACATCTGGATGTCTTCATTCTTACATAATGAGCAAAAACCGATCGGTAACCCTCTGCGAGTAAATGCACCAGAGGGGAGCAAATCTGTCTTTCAGTGGTTCCCTCTTTACCCGAAGGGACGATAAATTCCACGGAGTGAACAGTTGAACAAGGAAAATTCCCCTCTGGTGTAGAACGTAGTCAGAAAAGGGGAGGAGATTAATGTGACCTCCGAGGATAAACTTACAAAACAGTACCTAATTTATCTGCAGGTTGAGCGGGGGCTCTCTGAAAATACTCGGCTGGCTTATGAGCGAGACTTGCAGCAACTTTTGATCTTTCTTAAACAACGGGGGACGGATTTTGCCGGATGTGTAGCCAATGACATTTTTTTATTCCTGCTCAAATGGAAGGAAAAAGGAAAAGCACCTCGAAGTATTGCTCGGTGCAATGCAACTCTACGAGGCTTTTTTGCATTTTTGTTGGATGAAGGAAAAAGAAATGATAACCCAAGTATTTATTTAGTGGCCCCCAAGTTAAATCAGCCGCTTCCGAAGGTGTTGTCGGAAGCGACAATTGATAAACTATTGCAAACAGGCGTGGAATCTGATCTTGCTCTACGAGATTTGGCGGTGCTGGAGGTTCTTTATAGTAGTGGTCTCCGTGTTTCTGAACTGATCGGGCTGCGGTTAGCGGATCTAGCGTTGGACGTTGGATATGTTCGTTGTACTGGGAAGGGGAGTAAGGAACGAATTGTACCGCTAGGCGAACCGGCCGTTCGAGCCCTAGAGAGTTACATAAATGGACTGCGGATACGTTTGTGTGGTAAGCAAAAATGCGATATCCTATTTTTAAATGTCCATGGCCGCCCGCTAACGCGCCAAGGAATGGTGTACATATTGAAAAAATGGGGACAAACTCATAACCTCAAGCAAACAATTTCTCCCCACATGTTTCGGCACAGTTTTGCAACCCATCTCCTGGATCATGGAGCAGATTTGCGTTCAGTCCAGGAAATGCTGGGGCATGCGGATATTGCGACAACTCAGATTTATACACATCTAACGCGGAGACGCTTAGTTGAAGTTTTTCGAAAGGCACACCCTCGTGCGGATGGAAGAATTAAGGAGTGAACAAGGAAAACATGTCACGAAGAGTTATTATTATTGTCTTGGATAGCGTTGGAATCGGAGAATTGCCGGATGCAGGAGACTATGGGGATCAAGGAAGTCATACCTTAGGAAACATCGCTCGGCAGCGTGGTGGACTCCATCTCCCTTTGCTCGGAAAACTCGGCCTGGGGAATATTGACTCGGTTATTGGCGTTCCGATGCAGCCTAACCCTGAGGGCAGTTATGGGAAAATGGCAGAACTTACTCCCGGGAAGGATACAACTAGTGGACATTGGGAAATGGCTGGCGTAATTTTAGAGAGAGCGCTTCCGACCTTTCCCCGTGGTTTTCCTCAAGAGTTTATTGAGCGTTATGAGGCAGCGATAGGGCGTAGAGTAATAGGCAATGAAGTTGCCTCGGGGACTGAGATTATACAGCGTCTTGGAGAAGAACATTTACGGACAGGGGAGCCCATTGTCTATACTTCAGCTGATTCAGTATTCCAAGTGGCAGCCCACGAAGAGGTTATCCTGCTTCCGGAGCTCATGCGTATTTGTCAGATCGCACGCGATATGCTGACGGGAGAGCTACAAGTCGGTCGAGTGATTGCGCGACCGTTTCTTGGGAAAACCGGACAATTTTATCGCACTCCAAACCGGCATGATTTTGCGCTGGAACCCCCTCAAAAGATTTTACTGGAATATGTGCGGGAACGAGGGCTTGAGGTTTGTGCAGTGGGAAAAATCCGGGATATTTATGCCAGCAGAGGAATTACTGATTTTGTGACCACGAAGGGGAACATGGAGGGGCTTAATAAAACCTTAGAATACATGACCACGGTAAAAACCGGCCTGATTATGACTAATCTGGTGGACTTCGATATGGTGTATGGCCACCGCAATGATGTGGAAGGATACGCTCGAGCTCTAGAGGAGTTTGATGCACGCTTACCGGAAATCTATGCCGCTTTGCGCTCTGAAGATATGCTCATCATTACGGCTGATCATGGCTGTGATCCTACGATGCCCGGGACGGATCATACCCGGGAATATGTTCCGTTACTTGTCTACGGGCTAGCTCTGAAACATGGAGTTAACCTGGGAGTAAGGTCCACCTTCGCAGATATCGGGGCAACAGTGGCCGAATACCTGGGGATTGAGTCGATATTAAAGGGAAAAAGCTTTTATACAGAAATTAAAGGAGGATGAAGAGATGATTTCGGAAAAGGACTATAGTGTTAAGTTAGCGGAAGCTCGTAGCTATCTTGTGAAGCGTGTCTCAGTGTTGCCAGAGCTGGGTGTTATTTTAGGTTCAGGGTTAGGCGCGTTTGCCGATCTTGTTGAGGAAAAGGTAGTGATTCCTTACAAAGACATTCCCCATTTCCCAATTTCCACGGTCGAAGGGCATGCTGGACAATTAGTTTTTGGTAAAGTTCAAGGTCGAGCAGTCGTGGTCATGCAAGGCCGCTTTCACTATTACGAAGGGTACACGATGCAAGAGGTAACTTTTCCAATTCGAGTCATGCAAGTTCTAGGCGTGAGCGGTCTCATTGTTACGAATGCGGCCGGAGGGATAAATTCTGCTTTTCAGGCGGGTAACCTAATTCTCATCAAGGATCATCTTAACTTGATGGGCGATAATCCGCTGCGGGGGGCGAATCTAGCTGATTTAGGCCCGCGTTTTCCGGATCTAAGCGAAGGGTATAGTTTGGAATGGCGGCAAAAGGCCTTAGTGATCGCCCGAGAATTGGGAATTAATCCTCAAGAAGGGGTTTATGTAGCCGTGAGCGGCCCCAACTATGAAACCCCTGCCGAAATTCGATATTTACGTACGATTGGTGCTGATATGGTTGGTATGAGTACCGTTCCAGAGGTGATTGTAGCTAACCATGGCGGAATGCGTGTTTTAGGCATCTCTTGTGTGACAAACATGGCAGCAGGAATTTTACCGAAAAAACTTGATCATCTCGAAGTCATGGAGACGGCTGAGCGAGTTGGAAAACAATTTGTGAGTTTTGTCCAGGCCTTAGTACGGGCGCTCTAGGTAGTATTCCAGCATAAGATACAAATGCTGACAGCGAGGATTAGCAAGAGAAAGAGTGATTCATATGCGCATGGTGGATCTGATTGAAAAGAAACGAGATGGGGAACCCCTTTCCAAGGCAGAAATCCGCTTTATTATAGAGGGCTATGTCCAGGGGGATATTCCCGATTACCAAATGTCGGCTTGGGCGATGGCAGTCATTTTTCGTGGTATGTCTTTGGCAGAAACCACAGAACTTACGTTAGCGATGGCTCAAAGCGGGGATCAACTTGATCTTTCCTCACTCGGGGGGAGGTTTGTAGATAAGCACAGTACCGGAGGGGTAGGAGATAAAACAACGTTGCTCCTGGGGCCGATGGTTGCAGCCTGCGGCGTGCCTGTGGCTAAAATGTCCGGAAGAGGGCTGGGACATACCGGCGGTACGATTGATAAGCTGAGTTCCGTGCCGGGCTTTCGGGTTGAGCTTTCGCAGGAGGAGTTTCTGGCGCAAGTGAAAAAAATCGGTTTGTCCGTCATTGCCCAGACAGGAAATCTAGTTCCTGCCGACAAAAAGCTCTATGCTCTTAGAGATGTTACAGCGACCGTAAGCTCGATCCCACTGATCGCCTCTTCAGTCATGAGTAAGAAGATCGCCGCCGGAGCACAAGGGATCGTCTTAGATGTTAAGTACGGCTCAGGTGCCTTTATGAAAACCGTGGAGGAGGCCCGGATGCTGGCGACGACGATGGTGGAGATCGGGAAAGCTCTGGGACGTCAAACAATTGCTGTGTTGAGTAATATGAATCAGCCTCTTGGCCGGGCCGTGGGAAACAGTCTGGAGATCTTAGAAGTAGCGGATGCGTTACAAGGAAAAGGTCCTCAAGATTTAGTGGAGGTCAGCCTAGAGCTTGGTGCTTGGATGCTTGTGGCAGGAAAAATTGTATCTAATGTTGAGACCGGGAAAGAACGCCTGCGTCAAAGCTTGGAGAGTGGGACAGCGTGGAACAAGTTCCTGGCTTTCTTGACCGAACAGGGGGGAGATGCCCAAGCGGTGGCTGATCGTCGTCTAAGGGTCGCACCGTGGAGTCTGCCAATTCTCGCTGAGGAAACGGGGTATGTGCAGTCATTTGATGCGCATAAAATTGGGATTTTGGCCATGGCACTCGGAGCGGGTAGAGTCACTAAAGAAAGCCCGATTGATTTAGGGTCAGGGGTTATCCTCGTGAAAAAAGCGGGTGAGTGGGTACACGTGGGAGAACCCCTTTTGCAGCTCTATGCTAGTAATCAAGAAATGTTGGCGGAGGGACACAAGCTCGCCCAAAACTTGGTTGCGGTGGGTACAGAGGTCCCTAAGTTACTTCCGTTAATTGAGGAAATTATTCAATAGGTAAAAACGAGGGGATGGTTCTCTTGCTTCTTTTTTGGAAGCAAGAGAACCGTCCCCTCATTTTTCCGTTTTGTGCCTTGAGCGAAGCGAAAGGAATGGATATAACAATGAAAATACATAAAATTCTCCGCCTTACGTATGCATATACTGGGGAGGGGGATTTTGATTTATGGTGCGTGAGAAAAAGATTTATCCATTGGCTGAGGGGCTGACGACGGCGGATACGTTTGCAGTGTTGGGGAATGCGGAAACCTTTCAAAAGCATAAACATGCCTGGAAAGTTTGGCGAACATTAAAAGAATTCGGGTGTGTCGCCTATCCTGTGGCTGAGGAATTAAAGCGTATCGATGGTAGTAAAGTGTATCCGAATTTAGCTGAGCTCAAGGATAAGGTGACGGTGGTTGTACCGTGCCTGCTTTCGGAGAAACTTAGGTCTCTGGTTCCCGATGCCGCATCTGCGGGAATAGGTAGCATTTGGTTTCAAGAACAAACGTGGACTCAGGAGCTTCAACAAGAATGCGACAGTGTTGGAATGGCGGTGATCCGTGGGTGCGTGCTTCGGCATAGAGTTTATCCAGTCGTTAGTATGCGCTATTTTAACCCCTGTTACTGGCACGGTCTCAGAGATACCAAAGTGCCTTCGAAACACTTTGCCAGGTAGGTGGATGTGTTTCTACAATCCTTCGCCGATAAGTGATGGTTGTTGATCACGTGCTCGCACTCGTTGCATTGAGAGGAGAGATACTCCCTCATGCGTTGGTAGTACTAGTAGGGTGAGTTAGAAAATTTTTTGCAAAAAAAGGAGGAATTTATTGGATTTTGGAGAATAATTTAAAATTGGTCTCATCGTAATTTAAAAATTGGGATTTATCGTTTAGGTCAAACAAGAAGGGTAAAGGTTAAGCCGATGAAAAGGTCTGAATTAAGTAAGTACGCAAAAATTATAAATAAAGGAACGCTGAACGTTATAATCTTTGCCAGTTTTATTATTATTGTAGCCATACTGGTAACTGGAATATTAAACTATGCTATGGTAAGAAATGCCTTAACGGAGAAACTCCAAAAAGAAGATCTTGTCTATATTTTGAAGTCCATTTCTGCACAGGTAGATGGTAGAATTGATAGAGCTAAAGATACAGCGCTGCTTATTGCGGATAGCCCCGAAACATTAAAGTGGTTCATCGGTGGAGAAACTGACAAACAATACGAAGCAATGTTTATTAAACAAATGACAGGTATCGCAAAAACCTTGAATTATACCGTATTTTTTGCCAATAAAAAAACAGGACATTATTGGACAAATTCCAAACTCCTGACAGATACGTTATCCAAAGATGACCCCTCGGATCGCTGGTTTTTTGATTCTATTATATCTGCCCAGAAAATCACACTTAATATCGACCGTAATAATGTGCTAAACCAAACAAACTTGTGGGTTAATACGCTGATGGGGGACAGTCATAATCCGGTAGGAGTTGCGGGAGTGGGCGTTGATCTTCAGGACATATCCACTGAATTTAGCCACTATAAGATTGGAGACAAAAGTAATTTATGGCTGGTTGATACGAAGGGAAAGATAAGCATCTCTGAAGATGTTGAACAAAGCGGCGGCAAGCTCTCTGATTTTTTGCCAACGAATGTGTACAACAAGATTATGAGTGATACTGTTCAAAGTAGTGATGAGCCCGTGGTTGTAAGCTATTTAGACAAAAATGAACCGGTGGATCTGATTTTTCAGAAACTAAAATCTTGTGACTGGGTTTTGGTATTTCAGATTAACCGGTCTGAAACTCTTGGAGTCCTCAATTCAATTATGCTTAGTACGCTCGTGACGATTGCAGTAGTCCTTATTTTTTTACTCCTTGTTTTCTACCTTGTATCTTCCAGAATCGCAAATCCATATAAGAGTGCGCTCCGGCTTAATATCGAACTAGAAAAGGAAATTAGCGAAAGAACTGCGGAAATCAGTGATCAGAACGCAAAGATCGTTGAGAGTCTACACTACGCCAAAACTATTCAGGAGTCCATTCTACCGGGATCGGATGTATGGAAAAGGATATTAGCGGACAACTTCGTCCTCTGGAAACCGAGAGATATTGTAGGCGGCGATTTTTACTGGCTGAAGGAGACTGAGCAGGGTTTTATTTTAGTGGTGGGGGATTGTACCGGACACGGCGTACCGGGTGCTTTGATGACTATGGCCGTGAACTCCATACTGAACAATATTGTAGTAAAGAATGATGTTATAAGTCCTGTGCTCATAATCAAAGAGCTTAATAGACAATTAAAAGAGGCTTTGAATAAAGAACAAGGGAACTATACCGCTGATGACGGACTTGAGGCAGGTATCTGCTATTATGACAATACGGGCAAATTGTTTTTTGCTGGGGCTAAAATTAGTCTGTATGTGTCAAGCGCTGAACAGATTACTAGCTATGAGGGCTGCAGAAGTGGAATTGGTTACATCAAATCGACCTTTTCAGCAGAATTCAGAGATGTCGAACTGAAGGTCAAGCAAGGGGATCGATTCTACCTCACAACGGACGGATATCTTGACCAAAACGGAGGTTTAAACGATTATTCATTCGGAAAAAGTAAGTTTAAGCAAATGCTCGCTCAGACATTATCTTTGTCGATGCGGCAACAGGGAGCCTATTATGAGAAAGAGCTTGCTGATTACATGGGAGAGACACCGCAGCGGGATGATATTACGGTCGTGGGATTTGAAATAAATAAATAGGCAGTGCTTTAGAATCTTGCAAGGTCTAAGAGCCAAGCTCTACGTTTCGTTATTTTAGATGCAGGAAAAGGAGAATTAAAATGGTACATCTTCAACAATTAAAAAAGTCCCTCGAGGAATATAGAGTTTTAATTTGTTTTTCTGGCCAATTTTCACAAGGGATTGTGGAACAATTGTGTGAATTTATTAAAGGGCAGATCACTGAAGGCGAGGTTACCAAGTACAATCCAATGAAAGTGATCTCTATTTTTGTTGAGCAAGCCCAAAATATTATTAACTACAATCTGGACAATGATGGTCATAGATACTATGATCAACTTCTGGAATCGAGTATTGTTACGATAGGTAAGACTACTGAAGGTTTTTTTGTGACTTCCGGTAATATTCTGAAGAACCAAGATTTGAATCCATTGGTTGAAAAAATAGAGTTTCTGAACTCACTTGGACCCGTTGAGTTAAAACAATATTATAAAGAAGTTATGAGAAGAGATGACATTGGTGTGAATGGACGCGGTGCAGGACTTGGTCTTATTCAGATGGCCAGAACGGCTAAATCTCCCCTTGAATATAATAATTACAGTATTAATGATCAGTTGACTTATTTTCAGATAAATGTTAATTGTTAGGGAGTGGTGCACTGTGGAGAGGCTATTTCTAAAAGAATCAAAAAGTACCCCCCTTGTGGATTTTGATGCGGAGAAAGATATACTTCTAATCAAGGGACAAGCTTATCCTGAGGATGCTTTTTTATTCTTTAAACCGTTGTTAGATTGGCTAAAAGAGTACTTAGCTGGCAAGGCGGGTCAAGCGGTATTCATTGAAGTGGCCTTGACCTATACAAACACAAGCAGTTCGAAATGTATAATGATGATTTTAGATATACTCCAAGGGGCTGCTGATCAACGTGTAAAAGTGAACTTAAAATGGATATGCAACGAGCATAACGAATATGAACAGGAATGTGCCGAGGAATTCAAGGAGGATTATACGTTTCCGTTTGAAATTGTCCTTGTTTAAGAGGCTTGTTCTTGGTTAGTAAGATTCCTCGCGGGTTTTCAAATGAGGAAGTTGGTGAAAGTATAATGAAAGACCATAAAGCGGGTGCCATTTTTGATAATGAACTTGCCATCTGTGCTGAGGCAAGAGAATATTTAAAACAGGAAAGATTAGACAAGGATGAATTAATACTGAAGTTTAATGAGTTTCTTAGCCTATATTGCAGGTTTATCAATACGACCAGAAGGCTGTATAGTATAAGTGATGTCCAGAGTAGGGAATTGAAAAGAAGCGAGATAGAAATTAAGCATCTTCTAGATAATTCCGATCAGGGTTTTCTGACATTTGGTGAGAATCTGATCGTAGATAAAGAACATAGCCTGGAGTGTACTCGAATCTTCAAAAAGAAGATTGCAAATAGGAACATATTAGAGCTTTTACATACTGAAAACGAAGAACAAAACAAGATTTTTGAGGAGACGTTAGGGGCTGTATTAAATTTATCGAATAGAGAAGCTCAGTTAGCTTGTTTGAGTGACTTGCCGAACCTGATTAAGATTGGCGAAAATTATGTCAACATAAAGTACAAAATTATTAATACAGATAAGTTTGAAGAGAACAGTAGGCGGCTCATGTTGATTCTTACCGATATTACGGACAAACGGAAGGCAGAAGACCAGGTTTTATTTTTGAGTTTCCATGACAAACTTACTGCTCTGTTCAATAGGGCTTACGTGGAAAGTATCATTCCTCATCTACAAATCGAGTCTAATCTTCCCTTGAGTATTATTATGGCGGATTTAAATGCGTTAAAGCTCATTAATGATGTTTTCGGCCATGAGAATGGCGATAAACTGATTGTGCAGGCCGCCAACGTGTTTCTTAAGTGCTGCCGTAAGAGTGATATTATCGCCCGTTGGGGTGGAGATGAATTTTTAATCTTACTCCCAGGCGCTAATCAGGAAGCTTGTTCAAGAATTTGTCATAATATTAAGGCCATGTTTGACACTCTATCTATCGAACAAATGGGATTGAGTGCCTCGCTTGGTGGGGTGACTATTGACAACTGGGATACGGATATTTCAAGCCTTATTTGTATGGCTGATCGTGTTATGTACAGTAACAAGCTCATTGAAAGCAAAAAAACACGAGAAAAGGTCATTTTCAGCATTAAAAAACTTTTAGAATCCAAATGTTCTGCCTATATCGGACAGAGTGAAAGGATCGAAGCAATTGCCAATCGATTTGCGCAATTTTTGGATATTGGACAGGAACCGCAGGAAGTGGTCGAGCTGTTACTATTGGCTAGGTTGCATTCTATCGGGAAAGTTGCTATGCCCGTCGAATTGCTCAATAAAAGCACGTCCTTAACAGAGAATGAATTACAGATTATTCGCAAATATCCAGAAATAGGATACAGGATGGTCCAAACAATAGGAGAACCGATCCTAGCTCAGTCCATGCTTGCCCTTCAAGAGCAATGGGGTGGCAATGGTTATCCCCATGGTCTGAAAGGAAAGCAAATACCTCTTGTTGCTCGTATAATCTCGATCATTAAAGCTTATGATGTCATGACCCACGACCAACCGTATAAACTAAAAATGAGCCACGAAGAGGCATTAAAAGAACTGGAACGGTGTGCAGGAACACAGTTCGACCCGAATTTGGTACGCATTTTTTTGGATAATGCAGACTACATCATAAATTCCACTCCTTGAACGTTAGATGTGCAAGGATGATAGAATCAAAGCCTTTAGGTTACCGTTTTAGCGGTAACCTAAAGGCTTTTTTCTTTTTCAATTAATACATGTTTCTGCCTCGTCGTTAACCCTCGTCGTAACCAAGCCAATGAATGAAATGAAATTGCAAAGAGAACCATCAAGCGGGAGGAGCGAGCGAGTGCAGTTGTCGAAGCATGAAGACGCACCAGGGTTCACATGCGACGGAACAGGATGTTCCTAGTGCCGCAAGCGCCATGGATGGCATAGCATGCGGCCAGAATATCCCAGAGGTTTGGTGCGTTAGCTTCGCCAACAAACGAGCCGTTCCGGAGCTTTGGTGAACGTGCAATTTCATTTCCGTTCATTCCAATTTAATTTCATTCACTCAATATAATTTTCCTTTTCGGGAATAATAAAATCAAACTATAAGGGGGGTTGAAAAAATGCGGAAAAGTTTAGTAATTGTTTTGGCCATGTTGCTTGTGCTTGGAAACATTGGCTTTGCTAACGTTCAACCAGTGCTCGGTGTTGAAATCGTGACGGATGCCACTAGTGCCATTCTCATGGACGCGGCATCCGGTCAAATTCTCTACGAAAAAGAAGCACATAAAGAACTACCACCTGCAAGTGTTACGAAAATAATGACCTTACTGGTGGCAGCGGATGCAGTGGCTTCTGGAAAAGTAAAATTGACGGATAAAGTGACGGCCAGCGAAAACGCCAGCAAACTTGGGGGCTCTCAAATCTATCTTGAGCCGGGAGAAACTTTCACTTTAGAACAGATGTTGGTTGCAATTGCCGTAGGATCCGCCAATGATGGCTGTGTCGCTGTGGCGGAACATATTGATGGAACCCATGAAGCCTTTGTGGAAGAAATGAATCATAAGGCTCAAGCTCTAGGTTTAAAAAATACACATTTTGTAAATGCCTACGGGTTACCGGCTGAGGGGCATTACACGAGCGCATATGATCTGGCAATCATTTGCAGAGAAGCGCTCAATTACCCTTTAATACGAAAGTTGACTAGTATTAAAGAATATGACTTACGCGACGGGAAATTTAAACTTTGGAATACTAACAAGTTACTATGGTGGTACCCTGGAGCAGATGGGTTCAAAACAGGATGGACGAACGAAGCCAAATATTGCTTAGCTTCGACAGTAGAAAGAAATGGTTTGCGATTGATTTGTGTCGTCATGGGCGTACCACAGGTGAGAGGACATTTTGCGGAATCGATGAAGATTTATAACTATGGGTTTGCTAAATATGAGTTTAAGCAGTTTGCTCCGGCTGCTCAAAAACAGGGCGTTGTTACGGTTCGCAAAGGAGTAGAAGATGAGGTTACAGCAATAACTGAAAAGCCTCTTGGTACGACAGTGGAAAAAGGAAAAGATAAAAACCTTTGGGTCGAGACAAAACTTAAGCCTGAAATCACGGCTCCAATTCAGAAAGGACAAAATTTAGGGGAAGTTCTCCTTTATCGCAACGACCAGTTGCAAGCAAGTGTAAATTTAATAGCTGACCATTCTATAGCCAAGGCAAGTCTGACTGAGCAAATTGAGCGAACACTGAAAGGGGTATTTGGTTATTAAGATAACCTTTTTAGTCCGAATCATTGGAGTCTGAGTTGATTAAATCAGAACAATCTTTAATTTGGGATAATTGGCGAATTTTGTGAAGAGCGGCTCGTTCGATGCGAGAAATCTGAACTTGCGAAAGCTGAAGTAGGCTAGCGATTTGACTCTGTGTTTTATCTTCGAAAAAGCGCATTAAGAGGACACGTTTTTCTCGTTCCGGCAATTTGTCGAGCGCTTCTTTAAGGGCGATATTTTCGAACCAGCTGGGGTCAAATCCTTTTTCCTCTGAGAGTTGATCGAGGACGTAAATGGGATCAGAGTCGTCTTGGTAAAGAGTATCATAGATCGAAGTTGGACTCTGAATTGCTTCAAGCGCAGCGACGATCTCATCTCGGTCAACACCGATATTTGTGGCAATTTCACCGATGGTTGCCTCTCGGCCTAACGTTGCAGAAAGTTCATCCCGAGCGCGATTTACTTTATAAACAAGTTCTTTGTAGGAACGAGGAACCTTTACAGGATGGTCATCTCGGAGAAAACGCCGAATTTCACCGATTATCATCGGTACCGCATACGTCGAAAACTTCACCCCATATGTAAAGTCAAATTTATCAATGGCTTTAATGAGGCCTATCGTTCCGATCTGAAAGAGATCTTCGATCTCATAGCCGCGATGGGCAAAGCGTTGAACCAGGTTGAAAATAAGTTTCAGATTGCAGTTGATTAAACGCTCGCGGGCCACAGCATCTCCTTCTTTAGCAGCATGAAGGTTTTGCATCATCTCCTTATCAGAGAGAAGTGGGAAGTGGGGGAGATTCATTTCAGTTAGTCGTTGAATCATAATGTGCCGCCCCCCTAATGCGAGGAGATGGGTGTTTGCTTGAGATGCTTAATCATGGTCACCGTTGTCCCAACTTCAAGCGTAGATTCTACTTGAAGTTCGTCCATGAAAGATTGCATAAAGACAAAGCCCAGGCCCATTCGCTCCGGATCCGTACTATAAGCAGGTTGCATGGCTTGCTCAACATTCGAGATCCCACATCCTTCATCTTTCACAACAATCTTGAGGTTTTCTTTCATGATATCCAGATTAAGATAAACAATGTGATTTGGGTTATTCTTGTAGCCGTGGATAATGGCATTGGAAACAGCTTCGGAAACGGCAACTTTGAGTTCTTCGATGTCATTAAGTGGAAGATCCAGTTGGGCTCCCACTGAGGCAATGAGCAAACGGGTAATGCCTACATTTTCCGAAATGCTTGAAAATGTGAGGCTTAATTGATTGGCTTTCATTTAAGCTCCCCTTCCTTCTTCGTAAGCATGTGCTTCATCCAAATAAAAGTTAATAATTTTAGGTAGTCCCGATAATTCCATAATCTTATAAATGTGTGGTGGTACGTTGGTGATTTTAAGCTTCCCTCCCATGGGGAGTAGTTTCTTGTACCTGCCTAGAATTACGCCGAGTCCGGAACTGTCGACAAATCGAACATTTTCGAAATTAAGAATGACTGTGCGAATTCCTCGTTTCTCAATCTCGATGTCAATAGCTTGTCGCACCATGGATGCTGTGTGCATATCCAGTTCTCCGTCTAAGCGCAAGAGTAGGGTCAGGCGCTCTATCTTTTTTTCAAGTTTCAAGACCATTCCCCCTAAATTTATCTCAGTACTATTGATTTCGATGTCATCCAGAATTTTCCTGCCAGCTTTTAGAAAAATTTCTTGGAAACCTTGTCGAATTATTAGATTTCTTAAATAATACTCAGGTCTTGATGTATAATTTTGGCAGTTCGGATTCATAATAGAAATTATCTGTCACCGGTAAGGGAGGGGGAATATGGATGGATAATCAAAATGTAAGTAAACCTTCGATCACAGTCACCCCAGAGCAATATAAATCGTTAGCTCAGGAATTTACCCCAAAGCCCACGGTTGTTAAAAATGTGGTGCGAGCCTTTGTCGTGGGAGGTATTATTTGTGCGATCGGTCAGATCTTTATTAATCTATTTGTGACTCTAGGGTTGGCACGCCTTGAAGCATCAACTGCAGCAACTGCTACGATGATCTTTCTGGGAGCCCTATTAACCGGCTTAGGAATTTACGATGAGATTGGGAAGTTTGGCGGAGCAGGTTCTATCGTTCCGGTTACTGGGTTTGCTAATTCCATTGTAGCGCCTGCCATGGAATTTAAGCGGGAAGGCTATGTGTTGGGTGTCGGAGCAAAGCTGTTTACGGTTGCTGGTCCTGTGCTTGTGTATGGGATTGCCACCTCGATTGTGGTGGGTGTCGTGTACTTCTTCTTACACTAACATGCTAGGTAGGCCTTAAAGTTCCGGGACATAACTTATGAATGGGGATGAGTAAAGGCATGGATTTAAAACGAATTGGAAACCAGACCGTGGTGTTTACCAACCCCCCGGTTATTTTATCATCTTATTCGGTCGTGGGTCCTAAAGAGGGGGAAGGCCCTCTCCGAAAAACCTTTAGTAAGGTTTGGCAAGACCAACTACATGGGGAAAAATCTTGGGAGGTTGCCGAGAGTAAAATGCTCCAAGAGTCTATGCAGGGGGCCCTTGATCAAGCTGGTATTCCTAAAGAGCAAATTGATTATATGCTAGCGGGAGATTTGCTCAATCAAATCATCTCCTCTAATTTTGCTGCTCGTCAAATGGCCCTACCCTTTATTGGTTTATACGGAGCTTGTTCAACGATGGCTTTAAGCATGGCCGTTGGCAGCATGCTCATAGATGGAGGATTCGCTCGGAATGTTCTGGTTGGGGTATCAAGTCATCATGATACGGCGGAGCGGCAATTCCGCTCCCCAACGGAGCAGGGCACGCAGAGGGCAATGAGTGCCCAGTGGACGGTGACCGGAGCGGGAAGTTTGATCCTCGGACGGAGTGGTGTGGGACCACGGATTACATCGGCAACGCTGGGAAGAGTCGTTGATTATGCCGAAACCGATGTCAGTAATATGGGTTCAGCCATGGCACCAGCCGTTGCAGATACGATTTTAAATCACCTTACAGATTTACAGCGCCAACCGTCTGACTATGATTTGATTGCTTCCGGAGATTTGGGAGCGGTCGGATTAGCACTCGCAGGAGAGGTGCTCAAAAAAAGTGGCACAGATATGGGGGCAGGGTTCACGGATTGTGGGGTTATGATTTATGATGCGAGTCAAGATGTTCACGCTGGAGCAAGTGGATGCGGCTGTTCAGCAGTTGTTTTTGCCGGAGATATTATGCAAAGAATTAAAGCAGGAGAGTTAAAGCGCTTTTTGCTAGTCGGTAGTGGCGCCTTGCATAGCTCAACGTCCGCCTTACAAGGAGAATCTATACCCAGTATTGGGCATGCGGTTGTTATTGAGGCCTGAAAGGGGTGAATGCGTATGTTTGAAATGATTATTCCAGCCTTCATTGTGGGGGGAGTGATTTGTGTTATCGGACAACTTCTCATGGATTTAACAAAACCGGCTTTTACTCCGGCCCATGTTCTCGTTTCCTTTGTGACGGGGGGAGCAATTTTAGGCGCGCTGGGGTTGTATGAACCTCTAGTGAAAATCGGAGGAGCTGGGGCTATGATTCCGTTATCCGGTTTTGGCTATACTCTTGCCAAAGGGGCCATGGAGGCAGTCGGAAAACGAGGAATTTTGGGTGCTTTATCCGGAGGGGTTGAAGCGACGGCGGTAGGGATTGCGGCGGCAGTGTTTTTTGGATATTTGATGTCGGTTACGTTTAACCCTAAAGGATAGTTTGGCCGACGGGGGAGGAGCGTTTTCTGCACGCGTCTGCGCGTTACGCCGCTGACGAGCTGGACGGTACGCGAGCGCGCCAAGCCTCTGGGCTGGATGAATGTGCGCCGCTCCATGCCATCCACGGCACCGCGGCATCAGTCCATCCATGGACAAGTCCCACTGGCGCGCTACGGGGACGCGAACCGTCGGCGCTCGTCTGGATCGCGGCTCCACTAACGCATCCGCTTAGCAGAAAACGCTCCTTCGGGGTAGGGATAAGAAGTGGAGAGTGAATGTAAGTCGCTTTATAAGGAGAGAACGGGTTTGGTCGCCGGGAGCGTTTTATGCATGCGTCTGCGCGTTACGCTGCTGACGAGCTGGACAGTTCGCGAGCCCGCCAAACCTCTGGGCTGGATGAATGTGCGCCGCTGGCGCGCTACGGAGACGCGAACCGTCGGCGTTCGTCTGGGCCGCGGTTCCACTGAAGCATCCGCTGAGCAGAAAACACTCCTTTGGGGTAAGGATATGGAGAGTGAATGTAGTCGCTTTGCAGAAAGGCACTCCTCGGGGCTAGGACATGTAGTCGCTCTGCTGAAAGACCTCCTCGGGCTTGGCGGCAAGGCTTTGAAACTCGAACCATGACTATAGTAAAGTTAGTCATTTGGAAAAAATGAGATTTTATAGGGGGTGTGTGCATGGATAATAATTCAAGTGAAAAAAATATTCCTGTCAGTAAGAATTACCAAGAAAATGTTGATTTTCTTAACCGGGAGTTAGGGGTTCCAGATAATTTTGACATAGTCCTTCGTGAGATGTCTATCGGCGGCAAAAAAGTAGCAATTTATTCCGTCAACGGGATGGTCGACACGCATGTAGCTAGTTATATCTTAGACGCTTTGATTGATTTGGAACGCTCTGACTTAATTGTCAATGCTTTGGATAAATTAGTTAAAGGGCGCATTGTTAATTTACAGGTTACGGAAGTCCAGACCATGGATAAGGTTTTCTACTTTGTTTTATCAGGGCCCATGGCAATTTTTATTGAGGGACAGGATAAGGCAATCATTGTTGATGCTCGGACGTATCCTGCTCGTCAGCCTGAGGAACCGGATATCGAACGTGTAACTCGAGGGTCTCGTGATGGATTTACAGAGACACTGGTCATGAACACCGCTTTGATTCGTCGGCGCTTACGTGATCCAAAACTGCGGATGAAATTAGTTCAAGTTGGCGGACGTTCTAAAACAGATGTCTGTATTGCTTATATCGAAGATATTACCAACTTGGATATGGTCACTAAGATCCAGAAAGATCTGCAAGGGATAAAAATTGATGGGATTCCTATGGCTGAGAAAAGTGTGGAGGAATTTATTCTCGGCAGTAAATTCTGGAACCCTTATCCCCGTGTGCGCTATACCGAACGTCCGGATGTTGCGTCTATTCATTTACTGGAAGGTCATGTCATTATTATTGTTGATACCTCTCCCTCCGTTATGATAGCACCGGTGACGTTTTGGAGTCATGTTCAGCATGCGGAAGAATATCGTCAAGAACCGATTGTGGGGGCTTATCTGCGTTGGGTGCGGTTTGTTGGAATCTTGGCCGCTTTATTTCTTCTTCCTCTCTGGCTAGGTGCGGCCATGAATCCGCAATTACTCCCTGACTGGCTTCAGTTTATTGGGACTGTCAAACCGGCAAAAATTCCCTTAATCATCCAGGTCTTGGGGGCTGAGTTCGGGGTAGATCTTCTGCGCATGGCCACTATTCATACCCCAGGTCCTTTAGGGACGGCTTTAGGTTTGATCGCTGCCTTTATGTTGGGGGACATCGCAGTTAAAGTAGGGCTATTTTCTCCAGAGGTTGTCATGTATGTGGCCATTGCTGCTGTGGGAACATTTGCGACTCCTAGTTATGAGTTAGGCTTGGCAAACCGATTAGCGCGGTTATTTCTCATTATCATGACGGGACTATTTAACTTCTGGGGCTTTGGGATTGGAACGGTTCTCCTATTATTTCTCTTGGCGCGGACAAAGTCGTTTGGCGTGCCATACCTATGGCCCCTCCTGCCCTTAAATATTAAAGCCCTGGGGTCAATTATGATGCGTGCTCCGGTTCCTATTAATAACCAGCGCCCGAGCTTTCTAAAACCACAAGATCAAGACCGTCAGCCTAAGGGCGGCGGCAAATAGAAACGTGGAAGGATGCCAGGATAGTGAAAATTGGGTTTCCGCGAGCTCTTTTTTATTTTGATTATTTCCCTTTCTGGGCAGGATTTTTTCAACGACTGGGGATTGAGGTGGTGACCTCCCCAGCCACTCAAAGGGAAATTATGGAACATGGTCTAAAAAAAGCCAGTGATGAAACGTGTCTACCACTTAAGCTCCTAGCAGGGCATATACAAATGTTAAGAGATGTTGATGCCATTTTCCTTCCCCGTATGGTCAGTGTAGAGGCGGATACTTACAGTTGCCCGAAATTTTTAGGAATTCCGGAAAGTATACTTCCTGCCGTTCCAGATGGTGTCCCAGTCCTTACTGTTGTGCTAAATTGGCGAAAAGGTAGACGTCAGGTTCTAAAAGACCTTCAGATCCTCGGTCAACAACTTGGTAAGAGCAAGGCGGATATTCGTAAAGCCTTTATCGAAGGTCAAAAGTGGCAAAAACGGTATCAAGATTCAATGGGTGCAGGGTGGGATTTCGAGGCGAGTATTCGGGAGATTGTGATGAATGAACCTGCGCAGGAAGGGCGGAAAGCGTGCGTGTTTATGAAGGACACTGATCGCTTGAGAATTGCATTAGTCGGGCATTCCTACCTAACTCAAGAAACCTATGCCAGCCTGAACCTTCTCGGGCGACTGCGTGAGAAAGCGGAAGTGGAATTAGTTCAACACGTCATGCAAGAAGAAGTCGATACTCATTTGAGAGGGTTACGTAAAAAATTGTTTTGGAATCACGCTAAACAAATTTTCGGGGCAGGAAATAAGTTTGTGGCGGATAAAGAGGTTGACGGGATCATCTATCTATCCTGTTTTGGATGTGGGACAGATTCTATGGTTCAAGAACTGTTAGCTCGTAAAGCCCGGGAACAACATAAGCCCTACATGGTGGTTACTCTAGACGAACACAGCGGGGAGGCAGGCCTGGTCACTCGGCTGGAAGCCTTTTTGGACATGGTCGAAAGGAGGAAAATTCATGAAGGTTACGTTTCCACATATGGGGAACGCCTGGATTGTGATTCAAACACTCTTTGAATCCCTCAATGTTGAGGTGGTGGTCCCGCCGGTCAACAGTAAGCGAACCCTGAATCTAGGCACAAAGTTATCACCGGAATCTGCCTGTCTGCCATTAAAATTAAATCTTGGTAATTATATTGAAGCAGCGGATCAAGGGGCGGATACGATAGTGATTACCGGGGGGATTGGACCCTGTCGGTTTGGTTATTATGGTGAAATGGAACGGCATATCCTTAGGGATGCAGGATATGATTACGATGTAGTGACGCTTGAGCCGCCTGATGGAAGTATGCTGGGGCTGGCGGGGCGTATTCGCTATTTAGCCGGATCGAAGAATTCTTGGGTAAAGATCCTCAAGGCCTTACGATTCGCTTATCTGAAAAGTGTGGCTTTAGACCGAGTTGAAGATCTGATTCATGTAGCGAGACCAAGGCTTCCTGATCCAATGGAAACTGAGAAACTTTATGAAGACGCTAAAAAGCGTCTCGCGCAAACGATGACGGTCAAAGGGGTTCAGACCACGGTTCGCTGGGTACAGGAAAGTATTCGTGAACTTCAAGGGAAGGGAACTAATCCCTTTGAAGGGCTTAAAAAACCACTCCGCATAGGGATAATAGGCGAGATCTACACGATTCTTGATCCTTATACCTCAGTAGGTCTCGAGCAAGAACTAGGACGATTGGGAGTGGAAGTGGATCGTTCCATCTATCTTTCGGGGTGGGTCGGGAATCATGTATTTCAAGGCCTTGCCCCAGGATATCGGTCCATTAAATCTTATCCAGGTCACGCCAAACCATTTTTACCTCATTTTGTCGGGGGACATGGTCAGGAAACGGTTGGAGCTGCCGTGAAATTTGCCCGGGAAGGCTTTGATGGTATTATTCAAATTTTCCCTCTCTCTTGTATGCCAGAGATTGTAGCAGCCAGTGTATTACCAAAAGTTCAAGAAGCGTATAAGGTACCGATTATGACCCTGATCGTTGATGAGCATACAGGGCAGGCAGGGATGCAAACCCGTCTAGAAGCGTTTGTGGACCTTCTGGAAAGGCCGCGTTTTCAACGAGTAATTGGACAAACAAGAGAGGAAGTGTTCGGTGTTGGGGGAAGATAAATACTTTCTGGGTGTCGATGTTGGGTCAGTCAGTACGAATATAGTCTTGCTTCGGCCGGATAATATAGTAGAAGTGACTCTGTATCTAAGAACTCAAGGACGGCCTATGCAAACGATTCAAGAAGGGATTAAACTATTGAGGTCCAAAATGAGAAAATCAGCTAAAATTGTTGGGGTAGGAACCACAGGTAGCGCGCGCCAGCTTGCCGCGACCTTATTAGGGGCTGATGTTGTCAAAAACGAGATCACAGCTCACGCCGTGGCTGCCTCGCGAGTTAATCCTGAGGTACAAACTATCCTGGAAATCGGAGGGCAGGATTCGAAAATAATCATTCTTCGAGATGGAGTCGTTTCTGATTTTGCGATGAATACCGTCTGTGCAGCAGGTACTGGGTCATTTTTGGATCAACAAGCCGCGAGGTTGGGCATTCCGATTGAAGAGTTCGGTCCTCTAGCCTTACAAGCACAACATCCTGTGCAGATTGCCGGGCGTTGCTCTGTCTTTGCTGAATCTGATATGATTCACAAGCAGCAGTTAGGGCATCCGCTCCCGGATATCTTAGCAGGGCTTTGTCAGGCGATGGTTCGGAACTATCTAAATAACGTGGGTAAAAATAAAGATATTCAAGGTCCAATTCTCTTCCAAGGGGGCGTGGCCGCCAACCCTGGAATACGTAAAGCCTTTGAAGATGAGTTAGGGCAACCGATGATTGTTCCTGAACATTATGGGGTTATGGGTGCTTTAGGGGCAGCATATTTAGCTCAGGAAAAAGTGGGAGCTAATTCGGAAAAAGGGAGTAGATTTCGGGGATTACACTTGGGAGAGACTCAATTTCAAGCAAAAAGCTTTGAATGTTCCGGGTGTGCCAACCGTTGCGAGATTGTAGAAATTATGCAGGATGGGATAAGTTTAGCAAAGTGGGGAGATCGGTGTGGAAAGTGGTCCACTATGGTTGGGGCTAGTAGCGATATGAGTATATCTGAAGGTAAACCAGAAAAACGGAGAGCTTAAATAGTTTGTTGCGGCTGCAGTAACAAAGAACTTCTTCTGATGCCGTTTTCTTAATACACAAAAGGGGCCTGTGAGCGTTGTTTAACGTCAGCAGGTCCTTTTGTGTCGAACTCAGTATTTCAATTTCTGTGGGCGAACAATCATCAGATCAAGTGCAACTAATATCAAAGTTGCGATTAAAATGAGGGCTAACCCATTGGAGGCAACTGTTGGGATATAAGTGCCGTTGGCCACAGAATAAGAGTAGGGCATCGGTGAAGGAAAGGTGGGTCCAGATAAATTTGAATGATAAGGATAAGATTGAGGATAGAGTTGGGGATGAGCTGGTAACGGGGCCGGAATCTTATATTGAGCTTGACGGGTATAGGGTGAAGGTGGGGTGAGAATTAAACTAGTCGCTGATGAAGGAACTGCCGGACGAACAGTATAATAGGTGGGAACGGAAAGCGCGGTATTTTGATGGAAAAGTAGAGGACTTCGTAATACTGGTGCATATATACGCGTGGATCTAGGGTTCAATAGGTAGTCCCCCCCTTTCTTTAAAACCCTCTATTTACAAGATGAACTTGATAAAGTCATAGTGAAGAGAGGGCGGCGGGTTATTAGACGCAGCGCTGATTTTGTTAGTGGGGACTATAGATATTGGTTATTCCTTGATATTGACCCTTCGTTTACGAAAAAGACCAACAAATTCAGTTTGAGGTGCCCATGCTTCATTTTCATGAAGAGTCTCAGGAGGCTCTGAAAAAGATGATCTTTGGCCGCGGAGAAATTTACTCATAAGATTAACTGAGGTTGTTGCGGTTGGAACGGATCCTTGAGGAATAATACCTTCATGATAATCATTAGGGACGGTTATATTCTGCTCGGGGATAGTGTCAATAGTTTCAATTTTATTATCTTTTAAAAATATATTTTTCAGAAAGCCCATATAGGTTCCCTCCTCTTACTGGCAGTATATGTAAAATTAAATTACTGTGCTACCCAAGTTTCTAGCTTATATCAACGTCTTACTAAATATTTCATTTTAAAACCCGGAATATTTCATTTGGAATTGTTTGATGCTAAAGAAAAGATGTTTGAATGGAGTGGACTTAGATGCAGGGAAATAAAAATGCAGGTAAGGCGATTTCCCGGGTCTTTAAGGTTTATACAAAACTCAAGCTATTCTCTTTTTTCTTGTGTGTCGGCTTAGTCTTGGGCGCTATCCTTGTGAGTCTAGTGGTGGGAGATAAGAACCACGTCTTAGTTGGGAATAAGCAGGAAGTGGAAGAATTAGGAAAGATTCCTGGAGAACCTCAGGTAGAAACAGGCCCCCAGAATGATTCGACGGGAGATAATTTTAATGACACTGGTGAGACTCTCGCAGAAAGTAAGCGGTTTACGGTGCTTTTAGTGGGAGTGGATCGTCGACCAGGTGAAACATCGCTGAGCAACACGGATTCGCTAATAGTAGTTAGTATGAATACTGATAATGGTAAAGTGGCTCTCATTTCCATTCCGCGAGACACTCAAGTAGTTATTCCAGGGTATGGAACAACTAAAATTAATGCAGCAGCACGAGTCGGAAAAGGATATAAAACGACCATAGCATTGATTGAAGGCCTAACCGGCCAGCCTATTGATGGCTATATTCTTACGAATTTCGCAGGGTTCAAATCGATTATTGATACTATGGGAGGAATAACAGTCACCGTTGAAAAAGATATGCATTATGTCACAGGTGACAGGGTGGATGGCGTGATTAACCTGGCCAAAGGAACACAACGTTTAAATGGCACGCAGGCGTTACAATATGCAAGGTTTCGTCAAGATGCTTTAGCGGATATAGCGAGGACAGTACGGCAACAGACCATCTTAAAAGCCATGGGAAAAGAATTTATGAAAGTTAAAACCATGGCTAAATTGCCTTGGCTTATTCCTCAAATAGCAAAATCTGTGCAAACGAACCTTTCAGTAGGTCAACTGTGGTCGTTGGCGAATGTCCTACTCCAGTTTGAAAGGCCTGAGATTTCATCCCAAACTTTACCGGGAAATTTTCTGATTGAAAACGATATCAGTTACTGGAAGGTCAATCCTCAGACGGCACGCGCTGTTGTTAAGAGACTTTTTGAAGAAGGAAAGACGAGCAGTATGTTTTTCGGAACTTAACGAACTTAGGGGACTTGTGTGACACAGCGCTCGGTGCTTACGACGCAGAGCAAACTAACCGTTCAAGCTCCTGCTTTGGGGAACGGGGCGAAACACGAGTGAGTGTTTCGCCAAAAGCGCCATCCGCCGGCCAAGGATGGCCGAGTGTCCCTGTAGCCCGAAGACACTGTCTTCGCACGTATTAACCTTCATGCAGGATGTCGAGAAGGGACCTTGGCGCATTGGCGGCAGCGCACATCATGTGCGCTGCCCCGTGTTTGGGGTCGAGAAAGTCAGCCTAATGAATCGATGAAGGGGAAGTTTAGATGGAAACATTTTATATTAATCCTGACGGTATAAAAGTAATTCAGAAAAAAAGCCGCAATCGGGAGTTAAGGAAGGGTTTGAGGTCTTTGTTCTGGGGCTTCAAGAATGGGATAAAGTTCCGCCAATCTTGTCTGCCCAAATTCAGGAATCAGGTTGGCTGGGACGTATACGTGAGCGTGAAGCAGGGGAGCTGGAAAAGAAAGTTAGGGAAGGATCTCTGCTTTTTCGCCCCCACTTTGACCGCTTGAACCCTAATGTCTATTATATATGTTTTCGAGATATTGATGAACATAAGAATGAACGTCCAATTCGTTTCTTTCTAGCAACGAGTGTTTTTATTATACTGGGTTGGAACGGAGTTACTCCTGAGCATCTGACCGAATGGGCTCAATGTGGCACCCTGACAACTCCTCTAGATTTGGCCTGTGCTTTGGGTTTGAGAGTATTACGACATCATCAACAACAATTGGAAATGATCGAGGATCAAATGGATCTGGTCGAAGAAAAGATTCTGTTAGCTCCACTTACTTGGCAATTAAAACAGATTATCTTGTTGCATCGTAAAATACTAGTCATAAAAAGATCCCTAAATGCCCATCAAAGCGTTTTTGATCGGTTCAAGAACATCCAAAAGTCGCAATATGGGGATCTCCAAGAGGAATTATTCAATCAGATGACACAGGTAACACTTTCTGTTCATCAAACGCATGAAATGATTGAGAGTCTGAGAGAAGCATATCAGGCAGCGGTCGATAATCGGGCCAATGATATCATGAAGGTGTTGACGCTCGTAGCAACCATTATTCTACCAATTACGCTGTTGACAGGTTTCTTTGGCATGAATTTTGAATTCATGCCTGCTATTGATCAAAGGCATGGTATCGTAATATTTTATGGTTTATCGGCTCTCATTTTCCTGATAGTTATGATTTATTTCTGGAAAAAGAAGTGGCTGAAATAACTTATCATCTCTTGTCATTTTAATTAAACGGTTATATACTATATAAGATTGTTAGAAGGCGAAATATTTGGAGGGTGGACATTGGATAAGCTGCTTGAAAAGTTGAAAGAATATTTACACATGGAAACTGAAATTCCTTTCGAGGAGTTTTCGGAGTATTACCGCAATCTAATTGCGGAACTGAACCAAACGTTTGACAATCTTGATAAAGAGAACCGCATAAAGGCTCTTTATATTTGCTCAATTGTACAGTCCAATGCAGAAGCTAGAGCAAAACAGAGTAAAGCCAATGCTAAAATGTTTAAAAAGATAAGTGCAAAATGTGCTTTTTGGTCCGATGCAATTAAGTTTAATCTTGGTAAAGATGGGATGTCGCCAGAAGAGATTGAACGTGCAACAGAAGAAATTAATAACAGTATCTAGATAATCGAGGCTCGAGGTTCGATGCACGAGGCGCGAATTATATAATTCAAAGCATGCGACACCCACTTTAAGAAGTGGGTGTCGCATGCTTTGAATTTATAGCGATTAAATCTATGAGTTTCCCTTGCTTACTTGATACGCTGAGCTATACCTTTGAAGTTGCTGTGAACAGGTCTAAGGTGTTATAATTTAAAAAATAAATTTATTGGTAAGGAATTTGAGGATGTAGGTATGGATATTATTTTGGCTCATCGCCAAATTGATTTTGACGCGTTAGCGTCGATGGTTGCCGCCCAAAAAATTTATCCAAACAGTGTATTGGTCATGGATGGGAAACCGAACGTTTATGTTCAAGATTTTTTGGCACTATCTAAGGATCAGTTGCGGTTTCGCAAGGTTCAGGATATTAACTTGAATGAGGTAACGAGGGTAATCCTCGTAGATACTCATGAATTGCAGCGAGCGGGAACACTGGGGGAAAAGGTCGCTCGGATTCCTCAAGTTGAGGTAGAAATTTATGATCACCATCCCTATGCGGGGAAGCTCGAAGAGGGAATGGTTATTGAACCGGTTGGAGCGTGCGCAACGCTCCTCGTTGAAAAGTTGGCAGCGCTGGGCCTACCCTTAAGTAGTTTTGAAGCAACCTTGATTGCCATTGGGATCTATGATGATACTGGCAGCTTATTGTTTGATAGTACCACAGTCCGTGATGTTCGTGCTGTGGCTTATTTGTTAGAGCATGGCGCAAATTTGGGGGTTATTGCTGAATATTTGCGACGGCCTCTTGCTGACGAACAAAAAGAACTATTGCGACAATTGCTTGCCCATGGGCAGACAGAATTTTTTGACGGGTTACCCGTGTATCTTTCGTGTGCGGAGACAAGGGATTATGTCGGCGGGCTAGCCTTATTGGCTCACCAAGTTGGGGAATTTGAAGGTGCGGATACTTTGTTTCTGTTGGTCAAGATGGAGAACAGGGTGTATCTCGTGGGCCGTTCCAAAGGGCGAGGGTTAGCGGTCAATGGCTTGGTACAGTTATTTGGCGGGGCTGGTCATCCAAGAGCGGCTTCTGCCACCATCAAGGATGGCGAACTCTCAGTCATAATGAAACAACTACGTTCAGCGATTCAGAGTCGTGCTATCCGTCCCCACCTTGTTCGAGATATGATGAGCTATCCGGTCAAAACCGTCTCGCCAAATATGCGGCTAGGTGAGGTCGAGCAAATTCTCTTGCGTTATGGACACACAGGTGTGCCGGTCACAGAAAATGAGCGGTTAGTGGGGATAATTTCCCGACGTGATGTTGATAAGGCGATTAAACATGGTTTGCAACACGCACCTGTGAAAGGTTTTATGACGACAAAGGTGACGACGGTGGATGTAGAGGCATCATTAGATGAAGTTCAGCGCCTGATGGTCTTGCACGATATCGGGCGTCTCCCCGTGATTGAAGAAGGCAATCTTGTGGGCATTGTTTCACGATCCGATGTTTTGCGACTCATTCACGGGGGCGCAGTTCCTATTGAAACCCAACTTGCTCGAGAACGCAGTGTGGCAATGCGTCAAGATATCTTAGATTTGATTGAACGTCTACCAGAAGAGATACGAAAGCTCCTTGAAGCGGTACGAGCTACTGCGGAGGAAGATGGGTGTGCTGTTTATCTTGTGGGTGGGTTTGTCAGAGATCTGCTAATGTGTTTTCCTACTCAAGATTTGGATTTTGTGGTTGAGGGCAGTGGCGGTCAATTTGCACGGGCTTTAATGCAGCGGATTCCCAATGGAAAGCTCACTCAACATGAAAAGTTTGGCACAGCCCAGATTATTTTTCCTGATGGGAGTCATCTTGATATAGCTAGTACGCGCTGGGAATATTATTCCTTTCCCGGAGCACTTCCTCAAGTAGAAGAGTCTTGTCTGAGGGAGGACTTGTTTCGGCGCGATTTTACGATTAATTCTATGGCCATTTGTTTGAATACCGAACGTTTTGGAGAACTCGTTGATTATTATGGCGGTAAAAGAGATTTACAGCAAGGCCAAATTCGCTTTTTACATAATATTAGCTTTATTGACGACCCTACCCGAATGCTAAGAGCAATACGTTTTGCGGAACGTTATCATTTTGATTTAGCCAGAGAGACTTTAGAAGCATTATATACTGCTGTAAACGCTGGCGTCCTTGCTACACTCAGTATTGAACGTTTTACGGAGGAAATTCTGCTCATCTATAAAGAAAAGAACTATCTTGCTATGGGTCAGACCTTAATCCGCAGCGGTTTGTATAAAGCGTGGTTTGGAGATGATTACGACTGGGATTTTAATTTGGAAGATGTCCAGAACTGCGTCAATTGGCCTTTGGACTCGCGTTGGTTAATTTCTATTGCCAAAATGGACTCCGCTGAAATAGAAAAACTACTTGGTCGGGTATGTCTTAACCGATCTCTTCGGGATGTAACTCTGACCTTCATACACTTGCGTGAGTCTTTAAGAGAGCCTTTGACTTTAAGTGAGATGGACCTATTGCTAGCCAAAATCCAAAAGAACGTTGTGATGGTTCTAGCCCGGGATGAACGATTCCATAAGAAAATTACGACATACCTAGAGGCTAGTCGCAAGATTAAGATGTCTCTAAATGGCAAAGCCCTAGTTCAGATGGGGGTTAAGGAAGGACCAGAGATCGGAGAAATTCTGGATAAAGTGCGCAAGGCTTGGCTCCAAGGTCAGATTCATACTTCAGAAGAAGAGCAGGCAATAGTACGCCAGTGGGTTTACTCCCACAGTTAGAAGGAGGAAAGCATTTGTTTGGTTTTGATTTACCGACCATTATCGCAAATATTCCCGCCTTGATGATTGGGTTCGCCTTTCATGAGTTTGCTCATGCCTGGGTCGCTGACCGTTTGGGAGACCCAACGCCGCGCAGCCAAGGGCGCTTAACTCTAAACCCTATCTCACATCTGGATCTCTTTGGAACACTTATGGCCCTCTTATATCGATTCGGATGGGCAAAACCCGTAATGACCAACCCACGCTATTATAGAGGCAATAAAAAGCGAGGGCAAATGCTGGTCGCTTTGGCTGGCCCGATCATGAATTTACTGACGGCATTTGTGGTAATGTTTCTATGGATTCTGACCATGCACTGGATGCAAGCCTCAGCGTGGAGTGACATTATTTCGCTTGTCTTTCAATCCACGGTGTTTATGAATCTTGGTTTAGGGCTCTTTAATCTCTTGCCAATTCCTCCGCTTGACGGGTTTGCTGTTCTTGTAGGAGTATTGCCTAGGCGTTTTGCTCCGCAGCTCCGTGTGCTAGAGCAGTATGGGATGATTATATTAGTCATTCTTCTCTTTACAAATATTGTAGGTAACGAACTCTACCTAGTGATGCAGGGGATTGCTTCTGTCTACCTGACGATTATAAACCTGATACTAGCTCCTTTTCTAGGTTAAATGTGGCTGGATATACTATTGTACTTTAATGAACCTAAATTAAGCGAAGATTAAATATCAAAAAGGAGTGTTAGTTATGAAAGGTAGAATATTAAGTGGAATGCGTCCGACAGGGGCGTTGCATATTGGGCACCTGAGCGTAATTCAGAACTGGGTTGCCTTACAGAAAGACTATAATTGCTATTTTTCCATCGTGGATCTGCATGCGTTGACCACAGGGTACGAGGACCGCTTAGATTTCTCTAGCTTACGGCGAGAGATTGCTCTCGATTGGCTCAGTGTGGGAATTGATCCTGAGAAAAGCGCTGTCTTTGTTCAATCTGCGGTCAAAGAGCATTCTGAACTCCATTTACTATTTTCGATGTTCACTCCTTTGTCTTGGTTGGAACGTGTACCAACGTACAAGGACCAAATTCAACAACTAAGCCAACAAGGGAAAGACCTTGGGACCTACGGATTCTTAGGGTATCCTCTTTTAATGGCAGCCGATATTTTAGTTTATAAAGCCAGTGCTGTGCCAGTTGGGGAAGACCAGCTCCCGCATGTTGAGCTTTGTCGAGAAGTGGCTCGTCGTTTTAATCATCTTTACGGAACGGTATTTCCTGAACCGAAAGACCTCGTGGGTAAAGTGCCGCTCTTGCCGGGAGTCGATGGGCGTAAGATGAGTAAAAGTTATCATAACGCCATTTCTTTAACGGCTTCTCCTGAGGAGATTAAAACGCGGGTTCAGCAAATGATTACTGATCCAGCTCGGCTTCGTAAAGATGACCCTGGTCATCCTGAAGTTTGTATCGTGGATAAGTTTCATCAGATCTACACACCGGAAGTTGCCGAAGTGGAAGAAAATTGCCGTGCAGGAAAAGTCGGTTGCGTCGCTTGTAAACGTCACCTTGCTGAGAACTTGGAAAAGTTATTAAGCCCGTTTAGGGAACGGCGTGCTTATTGGGATGAGCCTGGTCGCGTGGAGCAAGTCCTTGAAGAAGGTGCAGCTCGTGCCAGAGTAACTGCGGCAGAGACAATGAAAGAAGTTCGCTGTGTCATGGGGCTGTAAATGGAAGAGGAGAACACCGGTCCGCAAATTGAATTGCCTGCCTATCATGGCCCACTTGACTTACTGTTGACCCTTATTCAACAAGAAAAAGTGGACATTTATGATATTCCGATAGCACGGATTGCTGATCAGTTTATGGAAGCCGTAAGGCAGATGGAGTCTTTGGACATGGAAGTCACGACAGAATTCCTAGTTCTTGCGGCCCAACTGCTCTATATGAAGTCTAGGGATCTTTTGCCTAAACCTGTAAAAAGTGAAGAAGATCAGAAAGAGGCGGAAGACCAGCGGCAAGAGCTGGTGGAACGCTTACTAGCTTACAGAACATTTAAGCATGCTGCTCAAGCTTTGGAGGAGTTGGAAACATCGTCCGGACGATCCTATTTCCGTGAAGTTGATGTTGATGCTCTTCTGACAGATGCCCAACCTGAAGATCCCCTGAAGGGGGTTTCCTTTGAAGACCTTTGGCAAGCGTTTCGTAGAGTCATTGAACGTGCTGACAAAGGAGAGGAGATCCGGCTTGTTAAGCCGGATGAGATCGCGATTGATGTGATGGTTGCAGATATTTTGCGTCGTGTCCTTCTCCATCCGAAAGGAATGCGATTTTGTCAGCTCATGCGTCTTGGATCTCGTATGGAGATGGTGGTCTCTTTTCTTTCGTTACTTGAACTTTTAAAATCCGGCAAAATCCGTGCTGAACAACCGGCAATGCTGAGTGATATCATGCTATTTCCAACGAAGAAGGCTTGGGAATTCACGGAAGAGGAGTAGATGAAATGCTGTTTCGAGAACCGGAAACGGCTGCCTTAGAAGCTTTATTATTTGTTGCCAAGAATCCGCTCACAGCTGAATTGCTCGGGGAGATTCTTGAGTTGGATCTGGCGGATATTGAAGAACTGCTTCGCAAACTCCGTACACGGTACGCTGTGGATTCCTGCGGCTTAACACTTCTTCAAATCAATGAAGGCTACAAATTAGGTACCAAGCCGGAAGTCGCCCGTTATATCGAGATCCTTTATAAACAACCAGCCCAGGCCCTGTCTACTGCAGCTCTTGAAGTGCTTTCAATCATCGCTTATAAACAGCCGGTGACGAGAGGCGAAGTTGATTTTATCAGAGGAGTCCAATCCGATCGGGCCCTAGCCACATTGGTAGAAAAGGGATTAGTGAAAGATGTAGGTCGCAAGGATGCTCCCGGGCGTCCCATCCTTTATGCTACGACTGAACAGTTTCTTCTTCATTTTGGTTTGCGTTCTTTAGAGGATTTGCCGAACCTTGAAGTGGAGTCACTTGATGATGATACGGTGGAGTGTGAGTTGGAGTAGGGAGTTTTAGGTTGCAACAAAGACGATTCACTTTTGCAAGCGCGAAGTTCGGAAGTTCTATCTTAGGAAGTTGCGAGGTTAGGTACCAAACTAAATACATTGGCATAAAAGAAGTCATTATCAAATGGCTTTTTTTTTAATGTCAGAAAGGCTTGATAATACTTCCCCGTTAACTGGCGAAGTCACTTTTGTTGGAAATCCGCGATGTAATAGGAGCAATCACGCTATGCATAGAATATTTCCAATTCGGGTATCCTACCTTTTTAGAAGCTGTTACTAGGGCGACGATGTGGAGTACGGAGGGGGTTTTGGTGCGGGTTTTAGCATTTTTGCTCGCTGCGGCTATTCTGTTGCTGCTTAGCTTAGGTTTAAAAGCTGAAGTTGATTTTCGATACCGACGTATCGAAGAGGAAGATCATATTGATATCCATTTTTCTGCCTTCAGTGGACTTTGGCATACACAATATCAAATTCCGACCCTGCAATTAGAATGGGAAAAAGGACCCCAGGTGGAAATCGAACAGGTTGCCAAAGGAAAAGGAGGGAAACGACAAGCAACGACAAAAGCACGTTTCCGCTATCTGCGCAGAGGATGGTTATACCGTCTTTGGCTTAATGTTCCTCGTCTGTTGCGGTATATTCAGCGGGTGAAGAGTCAATTTTACAGAGGAATTCATTGTAAATCTATTAACTGGCGCATTGAAATTGGATATCAAGACGCGTCCCAAACGGCGATCGCGGCTGGGGCTTTTTGGACTATGTTTGGTTTCGCTCTTTCACGTCTTTATCAACAGGTGACGGTCGAGGTCTCCAGTCCGGCGTTAGTTGTCGTCCCGCAATTTAAAAAAGAAGGTTTTTTGTGTGATATTCAATGCATATTCCGTTTAAGAATCGGCCATATTATTTTTATAGGAATAAATGTATTGCGAACGTTTAAGCGGGGTATAAGGGGGTAGCGGTATGGGAAATCATCCCATTGAATCCTTGATGAAAACAGCCATGGAGAGTATCCAACAGATTGTGGATGTGAACACGATTGTTGGAGATCCAGTAGAAACTCCGGATGGGTCCGTGATTATTCCAATATCACGGGTTTCTTGTGGTTTTGCAGCAGGTGGTAGTGAGTTTGCTCCGCCGGAAGATAATAAAGAGAATGGGAATACAGGAGGAACACCCGCACAAGCGCCCCCACTTCCTTTCGGAGGTGGTGCAGGAGCAGGAGTGTCCGTACAACCTGTCGGTTTTTTAGTCGTAGGTAATGGATCTATACGACTTCTTCCTGTTGATGGTAATGTGGTCGTTGACCGCTTGATCGATACGGTGCCGGATTTAATAGATCGGCTTACGGGAATGTTTCAAAAGAAGAAGAGAACTTCGGATGACATTATCCTTGCCCGAGACTAGATGGATTTTAAACGTCCTGCACTAAGTTATAGAGAAAGAGTAACCATAAGGACAACCAAAAAGAACGGGATGAAATCTCGTTCTTTTTTGGTTGTCCTTATCATACATTCTATGCAGGGGGTGGGAAATGGTTAATCTCATCTGGCTTTTAATGTTAGCGACTGGAATTATTGTCTCTGCGTTTAATGGACACATCGAAAGTGTTACGATCTCAGCTCTGAAAGCGGCAGAACTAGGGGTAGAGGTGGCGATTGAACTTATCGGCGTAATGAGCTTATGGTTGGGTCTGATGCGTTTGGCAGAGGATGCTGGTTTTGTTAAGGGGATAGCCCGTTTATTTGGTCCGGCAATTCGACGTTTGTTTCCATCCCTTAAGCCAGATAGTCCTGCACTCGGGGCTATTATCATGAATTTAAGTGCTAACATCCTAGGTCTGGGTAACGCTGCGACTCCTTTTGGGCTGAAGGCTATGCAAGAACTCCAAAAGGAAAATCAGACGCCTGAGGTGGCAAGCCCAGCAATGATTACTTTTCTTGCGTTAAACACCTCGTGCCTTACGTTAATTCCAGCTACGATCATTGGAGTACGTCTTAAAGCAAATTCCGCTAATCCAACTGAAATTATTGGCACAACTATTGTCGCAACCGGATGTGCTATGTCCGTCGCCATCATCGTAGATTACCTTATACGACGCAGGAGGTAAAAATGAACATTATTGCTGAGGTTTCGCGTTGGGCGATTCCCTTACTCTTATTACTTATCCCAGTGCTCGCCTACCTGCGAAAAGTCCCTGTCTATGAATCCTTCGTAGCCGGAGCGGAGGATGGGTTCAAAACTGGAGTGCGGATTCTTCCCTTCTTAATCGGAATGCTTGTGTCTATTAGAGTTTTTGTAGACTCCGGAGTACTTAGTCTAGTGTCACATTGGTTACAGCCACTTTTCGCGATTTTAGGATTGGATCCGAATTTTACAGCGATTATACCATTAGCTATAATGCGTCCCTTGAGTGGGTCAGGTGCCTTGGGCGTGGCAACCCAGCTAATCAACCAATATGGACCGGATTCTTACATTGGACGTTTGGCGTCAACCCTCCAGGGGAGTACTGACACCACATTCTTCGTACTAACCGTGTATTTTGGCTCAGTTGGAATTAAAAAATATCGTTACGCCCTCAAATTAGGATTATTAGCGGATCTTGTTGGCCTGATTGTATCTGTTTGGATAGTCACTAAGACGTTTCACTAAGACGTTTCACTAATGCGTTTTATTGAACCATACTTTGTGCATACTAACCATGGACCGAAAGGGGGCCATTGTATAGTATGCTTTATATCGTTTTGCCCGCGTACAATGAAGACGAAGCACTTCCTGATTTGCTCGCAGATATTGAACAGAACTGCGCGCCAATCCCTCATCAGATCGTTGTCGTCAATGATGGGAGTACAGACGGTACTCTGGATGTCGTCCACAAATATTCCCTAACCCATCAAAATATACACAAAGTTAACCACACTCAAAACCAAGGACTTGGAGCAGCCTTAAACAGCGGTTTCCAGTATGTCTTGAACCTAAATCAAAATCAAGACCAAGGCCACGGCCACTTGCCAGGAAACTGTTACTTGGACCAAGAAAGCCCGGATATGGTCATAACGATGGATGCCGATAATACCCAACCGGCAGACCATATTCCCTTGCTTTATAAGAAGATTTGTTCGGGGGCAGACCTTGTGATTGCTTCACGTTATGCGCAAGGCGGGGAACAACATGGGCTTTCTCTAGGGCGAAGGGTACTGTCTTGGGGAGCGGGGAGGGTCATGCGATATTTTGCTCCCATCGCCGGGGTAAGAGATTATTCCTGTGGTTACCGTGCTTATCGGTTGTCAATCTTAGCCGAAGGAACTCGATTATATGGCCCCAATATAATAAAAAGCCGGAATTTTTCAGGAATGGTTGAGTTGTTGTTGAAAGTTGCTCCCTTGACAGAACATGTAACAGAAGTCCCCTTAAAACTTCATTATGAACTTAAAAAGGGGGTCAGCAAAATGAGAATTGGGGCAACGATTTGGGGATATATTCAGCTAATCTATCTGATAAAACGCCAAAGGTGGAGTACAGTAGAATGGGCCGAGGAGTAAGACGTTTTTTCTTGTTTCTGATTCTACTCGTGGCCTTAGGAGTTCGTCTGCGAGGAATTACCAACCCATTGTTAGATAATCAAGCCTGGCGACAGGCCGATACGGCGAGTATGTCTTCACATATGCTGGGGCATTTAACAGATATTCCGAACGTTTTTTTGCCCCAGCTTAATTATGATGGGATTACCCCCCAAAGGGTTGAATTGGAGTTTCCTTTTTTTTCTTACCTTCTGGCCTGGACATGGACTCTGTTTGGTTGGGCAGATATTTGGGGACGCCTCTGGTCGGTTGTCTTATCTTTAGCTACAGTGGGTGGAATTTATGATTTAGGACGAAGGATGTTTACGGACCGTGCCGGGCTTTTAGCGGCTGCCATATATGCCTTAATGCCCTTGTCAATTTATTATGGACGAGTTGTAATGCCCGAGCCGATGGCTCAAGCCTGGAGTATTTGGGCCTTGGCGATGATCTGGAGATGGAGAACACAGGAGGGAAGAGGAAGTTGGAAAGTAGGATTGCTAATGGCAGGGGCAATCTTAGCAAAGCTCCCTCAGCTTATGTTGTTTCCGGTGGCGATAATGCTGGGTTTTTGGCCAGTGGATCCTAAGCGGGTAGGTCAGCTTATCCGCTATAGTATGATTGTGATTATTCCACCAATGGTATATTATTTATGGGTACATTTTCAAGTCTCGTCTTCGAGTCAGTTTGTCTCGGGAATCTTGACTGAACAAGTTTCCAAGACTGGTAATTTGGACTGGAAACTATTAAGTAGGAATATTCACAGCGGATTTACGGATAGTATTCTCCTTCTTTCTGGAGCGGGTCTGTGCCGCTTGATATTTTTCCGTTCTCCGGCGCGTTGGGCGCTCTTGGTTTGGGTAAGCATTGCTGTTCTTTATATTGGGGTGGTTTGTGTCCGTATTCCCTTGGATTACTACTTAGTTCCTGTTTTACCCCTTACCGCCTTGTTAAGTGCTTATGCCCTTGATGGAATACCTTGCCAACCAGGAATAGTGCTTGGACTTGTGCTCTTGGTTTTGAATAACCGAGGTTCTTATACCTACTTAACGCCAAAGTATCAGTGGAATCCGGAATACCTTAGCCAAGCAAGATGGATTAAAGACCATACTTCAGCCTCAAGTGTTCTTGTGCTAAGCGATCCACCGCCGATGACATTTTATTATGCGCATCGTGTAGGGTTTCGCTTAACTCAGGTTGGGGATGAGGAAAATCCTACTCAAATACTCCAACAATTTCCTGGTGATTACTTTGTTCAACTCCCCCAAAATGGTTATAAAGAGTTATTCTGGAAAAACGTACGAAAAAGTTATCCGGAAATTGGCCCTGGTATTTTTGATTTGAAAAGCCCAAGACATAATTAAAATTTTATAATGACGAACATTATATAGGAGAAGGAGAACGGGGATTCATGAAAGGTGAGAACATGGTTCAGGATGAACGGGCTGGAGAACGTCTTCAAAAGGTGCTTGCCCAGGCCGGTGTGGCCTCACGACGGCAGGCGGAACGACTTATTCTAGATGGTCGAGTAACAGTCAATGGAGATCAGGTTTCTACTTTGGGGACCAAAGTTGGAATTGAAGACCAGATTGAAGTGGATGGGCACCCAGTTCAACGATCTGAGAGATTGCACTATTATCTCCTCAATAAACCGGTCAGCGTAATTACCAGTGCCAGTGATCCCCAAGGGCGTCCCACCGTAGTTGATTTAATGAAAGATGTTCCGGTGCGGGTTTATCCAGTCGGCAGGCTGGATTATGATACAGCGGGTCTATTGGTGCTTACCAACGATGGTGAATTAGCCCATCGCTTAATGCATCCCTCCTATGGCGTAGAGAAAACATACCGGGTTTGGGTACAAGGTCCGGTGGGTATTAATGTGCTCGAAAATTTACGACATGGGGTGGCTCTTGAAGATGGCAACACCGCTCCGGCCAAAGTTGAGCGCGTGAGCGGTGTTGTCAAGGGAGCGAAAGCGGATTTCAAGGGCGGTCATTTAGAAGTCTTAGAGGTGACAATTCATGAAGGCCGAAATCGCCAAATCCGACGCATGTTTGCGGCACTCGGATATTTAGTGGTTAAACTTGAACGAGTTAGTTTTGGACCGTTAACGCTGGAGAAGACTCTTCAAACAGGAACTTACCGGCCACTTACTGTAAAGGAACTGCAGGCATTGCGTTCCCAAGTAAGACTATAAAGGCTACTTGCTCTTTAACCAATAGGATAAATAGGATGTTCAATTTCAGTATTCCATTTTTCAATGTCTCTTCCACCAAAATTTCTTAAGGCATTTGCCACGGAGTTTATCTTCTCGTGGTTTGTTTGGACCAAGACGAGCCAATGACCTGTTCGCACTTCGTGTTCATAATGCCTTGCCCGGATTTCAGAAAGACCATAGCTTAGAAGTACTTCGACCAACCCACGGCCTTGTGGTTGGTGCATGAGCTGACTAGCTAGCGGGCCGGCTACGACCACTTCGCCCAGGTTGGGTACGTTGAACGGCGGAGCCTGGACTAACCAAGCATTAAATTTGTCTAAGTTAATTTCACTGGGATAATAAGCTAATTCGTTAGCAATTTCTTCACGGAATTCTCCTTGATGAAGGTATTCAACGCGTACCATGACCGATATTTTACTATTCGCTAGGGATTCTCCTTGAATCTCTTCTATTGCCTCTTTTGTTTGTTGAGGTCCTTTGAAAATAGCAATGGCTGTTTTTTTCATTGCGTTTATCCTCCTTTAATAATTATCTTAGTAGTAACTTTTTGGTGTTTTTCTAGTATGTCCACAAATTAAAACCCTAAAGCAAGACTTTGCAGGAGAAAATCAAACTTATGGAGAATATTTTATGACGAAATAAAAAGTTTAATGCTTTATAATAGAGAAACGGAGAGAGTGGATGATGAAAATAAGGATCGGTAATGAACTCCTAACAGAACACGTTCGTGTGCGGATTCGTTTAGATTATCGAGGTGAATCGCGGAGTGGACGCTTTTTCTTTGGGAGTAAGAGTAAAGAAGAAATAGCTGAGACTATGAGGGAACAACAAGTTGCCTTATTGCGTAATATTCCTCTTCAAGGTATCGTGATAGAAGACGTTGATTTGAGTCTTGATGTCTATTCTGTGAGTCAAGGGGATGGGCGGCGTAATCATGACGCAGCCTATGCGCCTATTATTTTGACCCTTCGGGTCGAAAACCTTGATGATATGCTCCCTCTTTTGATTAAATCTGAATTTCGTAAAGTTGAGTTTCTAAGCCCTGAAAGCATCTCGCTTCATCGCTTGGATATGGAACGCTTGTTGTTCCGTTTAAGTCAATCGTTTCAGCAAGAGATTAAATTGCTAGAACAGAAATATTCGCGGTAGAGATAATTACTGACGGAGATAGTAATGAATTCAGTTTGCACTTTGCCGAGCTAAGACTTTTTAAGGACTTTAGCGCTGTTTTTTTGGTAAATTGATGAGACTAATTAATTTGTAAATGCCCTTAAGTATAAATTAAACGTAACTATTCAGGTCGCCTATGAGATCAGCCATTTAGTGCTGGACTCATGGCGGCTTTTCATTTATTATTGAACTATGATGGAAATAACGATTCAAGGACGACTACTTACTGAAAAAGAGATCGAATGGATTCGAAAACTG
>JARLHW010000202.1 GCA_031292075.1 Desulfosporosinus sp. | reverse complement strand
GTTGTCAAGAAGCTTGGATATCAAGAAAAAATCTATTCACATTCCATTATGTATGTCCTCCTTTGATCTTCCTCGTTTTCAACAAATGCTTTAGCTTCCTCGAATCGCTCAAAAGAGCCAAGAATTATAGGTGGGTTAATGGTGGTTTGCGTTGGAACAAGGACGTCGTCATAGGAGATATAGCCAGTACCTTGCACAACTGGTCCTTCAGGCATTTGCAAAACGATAAACATTTTTGATGATGTAACCTTTTTTGCGAGACAAAGGCAATTAGTGACCCATTATGCACACCTAGAAAGACCCTATTTTTTTTGAAAAAAAAACAAACAATATAACATTTGGTTACTTCAAACAGATTCTATAGAGTTGTAGGCATGTACTGTGGCTGCTTAGAGCTATCCTGAACGAGTCGCCATATATTGCTTCCAGCTCGCCCTTGAGAGTCTCGATAACTTTGCGTTGTGTTTTCACCTCAACTTCGCTTTCCAGGTGTTGCTCGGACTTTGCAATCACATCTTTCAAGAAATGATCTTCATCCACATGTAAAAGCTTTCCAAACCAATAGACATCGCCATGAAAGCCTATTACGAAACGGCAGTAAACATACCCTTCCTCCTTACAACGTAAGATGATTTCTGTAATACTTTTGCGCGCGACATAGCAATAGTACTGGGCATCAGTCCAAGAACGCATTCTTGAAAGCTCTGGCGGGAACTGCTCCATGTTTAAAAGGATAAAAAAATACAGGAATAAAGTATTTTTTGTCGATGACTCAAGTCACATGAGATTTGGCTCAACTCGATAAAGGACGTCCGTGACGTGTTTTGTATAATCCTTGCCCAAATCGGGTAAAATTACCCAAATCCGGGCATGTTTGGGTTATTTTTAGGACCTTGGGAAGTCCGGACTTTGAGGACATTATACGATCTGGATCGGATAATATACGTCAGTACTTGCCAAGTGATTACGTCATCGCAGTTGAGCACCCTGTTTCACAGATCACTCAAATATTATTGCAGACAGCTCAACTCTATAAAGGACGTCCGTGACGTGGCAACGTCCAAATTAGGTAAAATTGCCCAAATCCGGGCATGTTTGGGCTATTTTAAGGACCTTGGGAAGTCCGGACTTTGAGGACATTATACGATCTGGATCGTATAATTATACGTCATGACTTGTCAAGTTCTTACGTCATTGAAGTTGAACGACCTGTTTCACAGATCACTCAAATATTATTGCAGACAGCTCAACTCTATAAAGGACGTCTGTGACGTATTTTGTATAATCCTTGCCCAAATCGGGTAAAATTACCCAAATCCGGGCATGTTTGGGTTATTTTTAGGACCTTGGGAAGTCCGGACTTTGAGGACATTATACGATCCAGATCGGACAATTATATGTTGGGACTTTTTTCGTTAAAACAATGGGTCTCCGTTGACATTATCCATTTGAATGTGAAAGTCCAAAGCTATTAAGAACATTCCAGAGCCATAACTGCCAGAGTCTCTTGTGAGCATGCCAATAATGAGTGCGCTGGATCCGGTAATACCTGTAATGGTTTTGCCAGCGCCACTGGACGGAAACATTACCATTGTCGGAGTGTATGCTGTAAGGCCTGTAACTTGAGAAGTCTGGTTGTCGGTAGGTGTAGTAGTTATCACGTCTGTAATCTTGTTGACTACGCTGTAAACCATACGCCAAGTCACGGTATTCGCGCTCATATTACTTGTAGTAGCGACATGAATGTGAGGATAGATTAGCGAGTTTTGCACCCAATTATGGGGCATCTGACCTTGGAAATACACAATGTCGCCGTTAGAGAAGGAGTATAGATAGATTGGATAGCTCCCTGACATTGTAATAAAGCTTGAAAACGACGGCGCCGTCGCCCCTCCTCTAATACTAGATATCATCTGCAAGTCACTCCATAACGGCGTGCCCAGCTTGACAATTGGGGCTGTCAGACTGAGATTGGCAGAACCGTCTGCCGATAGAGTGCCAAACTTGCTGGGGTCCGTCGCGTTTGCCACAACAACGTCTCCTTTGATGGTTTTTGTTCCTGCAAACGTTTGGGTTGTCGTGTTCACAAGGCCTTTAATTATGGCCGAGGCGTCTGGGATAGCCCCGATCTGGGTCGATACGTATGATGGTGTGGCATAGTCAACATCTGCCTGAGCTGCACTGACCGTACCAGCCGCCTGTTTGAGAATGCCACTTACAGCTCCAGCGCCACCATGAGTTTCATCAATTTTCGTGCCGTGCCATACTCCTGTAGTGACAGTGCCCAACGTGATCACATTTGTAGATCCTGCCCAATTGGCTATATAGGATGGTGTAATATAATCGACATCTGCCTGAGCAGCACTTATTGTTCCAGTTATCTGTTTGAGAATGCCACTTACTGCCCCAGCGCCACCATGGGTTTCATCAATTTTAGTGCCGTGCCACACTCCGGATGTGATAGTACCTAACGTTGTCAAGTTTGTAGATCCTGCCCAATTGGCTACATAGGATGGTGTTATATAATCAACATCTGCCTGAGCCGCACTGACCGTACCAGCCGCTTGTTTGAGAATACCACTTACTGCCCCAGCTCCACCGTGAGTTTCATCAATTTTCGTGCCGTGCCACACCCCAGTTGTGATAGTACCTAACGTTGTCAAGTTTGTTGACCCGGCCCATGTGGCCACATACTCTGCAGCCGCTTCAGAAACAACACGGTCAAACGCGTTCCCGTTATAGACTGCCCAATCACCAGTGTAATATTGGATAGTATCGACAACCCCATTATCAGAGGCGACCCAATAGTACCCTGCTACTCGACATGTTGGATAGACACCCCCTGACGGCGCGAAAAGCCCTCTATACTTTAATACTCCAGCTACTGAATTGTCCACATACACTTTCGACGCGGCGTCAGTGGTAGTCTGTGGAGCCCCCAACGGCCCTATCAAAACCCTATCTCCAATTTCAGAGGTAACAAAATTCGCTATGACAGCTGACATTTTTATTGTTTGTTCCTTCCATAAAATATAAAAATGTCGAGTGATGAAATGAAGTTGAGTGCTCTACGTTTCTGCGAAAGTCTTCTCGACGAGATCGATCCCGAAGGAACACGCGCCCGCAATTATTTTCGCGACAATAACGGTCCTGCCTTTGTGTACACGTCATCAGTTTGCAAAGATGATGGACGTGGTCTACTACATCCTCCTAACACCGTCGCTCTTTGTGGTGGTGTTGTTGTTGATGATCATCCTGGTAACGCCACAACGACACTTCAAGGCAAGACACAGTCGTGATGAATATAAAGCTTTTATGGTCTGAAACGAATGTTTTCTTATACTTTGCAATCATACCAAAAGATATGGGATGTAATGTCGTAAGAGTGGGCACGCTGGTCTATCACCATGTAATGAAACGGCTTAGATGTGATGGTTTGAAATACCCTTTTAAACTCGCCTAATGTTGGAAATATGCCGCCAAAAACGCGATAGATCTTCTCTCTCATGTAGAATGAAGACATAAAGCCGTGCACAGTGTAGTCGAATGCAGTCCTCATCGCTATGGGGAGGTTGACTGCAGGCGAGGAAATTATGACGTTACAGTGTTTCCACCTAGCGTTAAAACATAGATCTCTGAACCATGTGTGTGCACGCCACATTTCTGTCCAATCGAGGTTATCGAAGATGAAGGTGACTTGGCCACTCTGTATCAATGACATAATGTTCTCTGCACTATAACAAATGGACTGACCAAGTTGGAAGTCCAAGTACGTTTTATCATCATCAGCCAAAGAGTAGTGAGACAGCCAGTTCTCGGATGCAGAGAAAATATGGACTGAGCCATCTCCTCTCAACTGGTTAACTAGTTCTTCTATAATGGCAGTTCTATCTGCAAGATGTTCGCCAGTCACTAGGACAGCACTGAATGGTTTGATCTGCGAACAGTCAAAGCGTTTCAGTTGCAATGTCTCCATTGTGACTTGGGGGTTCATTATTGATTGGGGTATATTATTTTATTTCCTATCAAAATCGCTCGGAATTTCCCCCAATGTTTCAGTGTCCCACTTGTAGAGTAGAGCCTTGTACTTTGCAGCCCACGGTGCGCGCAGAGAGCTTTCGGCCCTGGCAATTTCACCTTTGAGTTCCGGTGACGGATCGCCCAACGTCGTGTTACAGACCCCATCCCCCTTTACCCATCCAATAGCACACTTGCTGTCCGAGTAGATACGCATTGTGAGCGACATGCTGTTCAGCCATCTCATGCCCTCGACGATAGCCAGGAATTCACCAATGTTGTTGCTGCCATGAGCGAATGGCCCCCTGCGAAAAACCTGAGCTGTTGATGGCAACAGCACGCCGCGGTACTCGATGGGGCCGGGGAATCCGCTACATGCCGCGTCTACTGTGAGACATGGACCGTCCTTGAAAATTTCAGAATGCATCCACCTATCCTTCTTTATAGAAGGCTCCATTTCCTTGTATTTTTGAAGGTCTCCAACCGAGAAGGCGTGCTCTGCTTCTTCAACAGTTGGATAGGACGCGAAGGACGCTCCGCTGTAGCCCTTTACGTTGGCTTGGCATTCGTCCCATGTGTTGTAAACGCCTGGGACAAAGCCCTTGAAAACAACGTAGAATTTGGGTTTTTTGTTCTTTCGCGAGTCCTTTGGCATCTTTCCCTCCTTCTGTTGAAGATGCGTTGGATACCGATTTTAATTTTTTATGGCTGGTGTCGTATGCAAATTCCGATAAATGAATTGTACAGTTGAAGAAAACATGGTTCATGCAGCAGTAAGAACCGCGGCTGACCTAGAACCATGCGAACCACGTGCCAGACTGGTGCACATCGAAGCCATCTATGGCATAATTAACAGTGCTGTTGG
>JARLHW010000201.1 GCA_031292075.1 Desulfosporosinus sp. | reverse complement strand
CCTGTGAGTTTGACGCCTTTCTTTTCTAAAGCAAACATCAGGATAAAAAAGATGGGTACGGTAATCCCAATTAAGGCACCCGGCAGATTCTTACTGATTTTTTTGCAGATTACAATAATTGCCATTGTCATAACCCCAAGTCCTAGGGCATAGTAGTTGGTTTGGTTGATATGAGTTAGGATGTAATACATTTTTTCCATGGTGGACATAGCGGCTGAATCCTTGATAGACATACCCAGGAGTGTATTCACTTGCCCAAGGGCGATTAATATACCGGCGCCGGCCGTAAAGCCGATCAATACCGTATGTGATACGAAATCGATCACCTTACCGAGCTTAATAGCGCCATAAATCACCTGTAAGACGCCCACAATAAATGTCATGAGGAAGAGCATTTGGTAGGCATTCGGAAGTCCCATATAGCGGATCATGGCGCTGGCCGTGATTAAACAGATGGCATTGGTTGGTCCGGTGATTAGTTGATTTGAGCAACCAAAGGCTGAACCGATAATGGCTGCTATGATACCTGTATAAAGACCATAAACCGGGCTAACACCCGCGATTAGGGCATAGGCCATATACTGAGGAATACCCACGACGGTTACTGTCAAAGCAGCAATCAGGTCTTTCCTGAAATTTTCCTTTTTGTAACCTTTAATCGTTTCCAGTATGGGTATATATTTTCTAAGTGTTAAACTTGACATACGTATTCCACCTTTCATCCAAATCGTAACCATTTAGAGATTAACACTAGCTAATTTTACGGACTTGTGCTATAATGACTGTGATATACCTTCTTAGCGGCTTTTAGAGGCTGCTTTTTTTTTATTGATAACTGGGGAGCGCTAAAAGTTCAAAGATGTTCTTGTCTTCTTGTCCTGTACTTGCTTGTTTTTGCCGCATGAAATAATTAACAAAAACAATTCTAAAGACTGCGACTATGACGATGATTGAGATGAAACCTACTTCCATTCTCGTTCACTTCCTTTCCAATTGAATATTTCGATGATCATGAATAAAGAGTAGCACTGTATCAGTATCGTGTCTATAGCAAATCGGTATGCTCATAATCGATTTATACTATTGTAAACTTAATAAGCCTCACCATGATTCGTCAGCGGTGGGGATTTAGAACCAATAAATGCTACTTATAATTTTGTTAAAAAAATTATAAGTAGCATTTATTGGTTTTCAGGTTATGTTTTAGCTTTGGCGTTGTATTTATAGACTAGAACTAAATAAAGACAAATTGTCGCTTACATTCACTCCTCCGCGCTGCCTAATAACTCTTTGACGTAATTAGGCAGCGCAAAGCAGCCTTTATGAATTTCAGTATTGTAGTACTTTGTATTAAGCCCCAGACTGTTCCAGGCTTGCTCGTCAATGTCGGTCAGTGGATCGTACGTTTTTGAGGCAAAACCAAATAGCCAGTGACCCGACGGATAGGTTGGAATGTGTGCCTGATAAACTCTGCAAACTGGGAACAATTCTCGAATCCGCTTGTGTGCTCTTTGCATGGACTTAGCATATTCCTCATAATAAGGGCTTTCGTGCTGATTGACGAGAATGCCGTCTTCCTTCAGTGCCTTAAAGCAATTACCGTAAAACTCTCTTGTAAACAGTCCTTCGCCCGGTCCGAAAGGGTCAGTAGAATCAACAACAATTAGATCATAGGCATTTTCCTTGGAACGGACAAATTTCAGTCCGTCTTCGAAATAGAGCTGCACTCTTGGGTCATCCAGCTTACAGGCGGTCTGAGGCAAATATTCCCGGCACACATCCACAACCATTTTATCAATTTCCACCATGTCGATGTGTTCAAGAGTGCCGTAGCGCGTTAACTCTCTGACTGTTCCGCCGTCCCCTGCGCCGATCACTAGGACATTCTTAATCTTTGAATTGGTCGCCATAGGCACGTGAACTATCATGTCATGATAGATAAATTCATCTTTTTCAGTGACCATCATTAAACCGTCCAGAGTAAGGAAATTACCGAATTCGTTAGAGTTAAAAACGTCAATTCTTTGGAATTCGCTCTGCCCCGAATAAAGGGGCTTATCGATCTTAATAGAAAATCGAACGTTTTCAGTGTGTTGCTCTGTATACCATAATTCCATAGTTTATTCCTCCACGATTTTGATGTTTTCGACAGACATATCCTCCGTGCCCGTTAGGAAACAGCCCTTAGCCTTAGAATAGTTGATATAATCAACAATTTCCTCGGTTATCTGTTCTCCCGGGGCCAAGATTGGAATACCTGGTGGGTAAGACATGACGAATTCTCCACATATATACCCTATGCTGTCCGTGATGGCAACAGAATGCTGATCTGAATAGAAGGCTTGCTGAGGAGTCATCACCACAGTTGGATTAATGTACTCATGATCAAGCATTCCTGCTTTATCCTTTAAATAAAGTCTTTTTATTTCAGAGAGAGCAGACACAAGTCGTTCTAAAGCCAGTTCGCGATCCCCGACTGAGATAATAGCTAGGATATTTCCTATATCTCCTAACTCAATCTGAATCCCGTAATCATCGCGGAGAATGTCATAAACTTCAATTCCTGCCAACCCTATCTCTCTAGTATAGATAGAAAGCTTGGTGTGGTCAAAATCAAACACAGAATCTCCATTAATAAGTTCTGTGGAAAAAGCGTAGTACCCGCCAATTTTGTTGATTTCTTCCCGCGCATAGTGGGCAAGGAAAGAGACTTTTTTAAAGATGTTTTTACCGTCCAAGGCAAGGTTGCGTCGGGAAATATCCAGAGAAGACAAGAGTAGATAGGAGCCACTGGTTGTCTGAGTCAGGTTGATTGTTTGTCGTACATGACCTGTGCTGAGACGACCGCTTATTAGCAAGAAAGAACTTTGGGTCAGTGATCCGCCTGTTTTATGCATACTGACTGCCGCCATATCTGCTCCTGCAGCCATAGCACTGATGGGCAGATTCTCACCGAAGTAGAAGTGAGTACCATGCGCTTCATCTACAAGAACATACATATTATGCCGATGAGCAAGCTTCGTAATGGACCTTAAATCGGAACAAATACCATAGTAGGTAGGATTATTAACGAAAATTGCTTTGGCATCCGGATTTTCCTCGATAGATTTTTTCACCTCGTCAACCGACATGCCTAAGGGTATTCCTAAGAGTTTATTAACGCCAGGGTTAACATAAACAGGAACTGCTCCACTGATGATAAGAGCATTGATGGCACTTCGGTGGACATTGCGGGGCATGATAATTTTGTCGCCCTGTTTGCATACGCTCATAATCATCGCCTGGACAGCAGCCGTAGTGCCGTTGACCATGAAAAATGCGTGTTGGGCACCGAAAGCATCTGCGGCTAGTTCCTCAGCCTCCTTGATTACGGAGATAGGATGGACCAGATTATCGAGCGGCTTCATGGAATTAACATCCACAGCAAGGCACTTTTCCCCCAAAAACTCTGTGAGTTGAAGGTTTCCTCTGCCTTGCTTATGTCCTGGCACGTCAAACGGTACCACCCGCATAGCTTTGTATTTTTGAAGTGCATCATAAATGGGTGCTTTACCTTGCCAAAGTGAATGCATAATACCCACCATCTTTCATGAGAGCATTTCGTCAAGCCGTAGTTTGATTTCAACCAAGAAGTTTCGGGTATTGACGATCTTCTTATCGCTTAGCTCAGACAGTACGGCTAAATCCTTGGTCATAACCCCTTCTTCGATGGTTTTAATGGAAGCCGCTTCTAACTTGTCAGCGAATACGATAAGATCGTCAATCCCATCAAGTTCGCCGCGTTTTCTTAAAGCCCCGGTCCAAGCAAAAATGGTGGCCATGGAATTGGTAGACGTTTCTTCTCCCTGGAGATGTTTGTAATAATGCCTGGTGACCGTACCGTGGGCTGCTTCAAATTCATAATAACCGTCTGGAGAAACTAACACAGAAGTCATCATGGCCAGACTACCAAAAGCAGTGGCCACCATGTCGGACATGACATCACCATCGTAATTCTTGCAGGCCCAGATAAAACCGCCATCTGAACGGATAACGCGGGCTACTGCGTCATCGATTAGAGTGTATAAGTATTCAATCTTGGCTTCTTCAAATTTGAGTTTATATTCTTGGTCGTAAATATCTTGGAATAGTTCCTTAAACGTATGATCATATTTTTTAGAAATGGTATCCTTAGAAGAAAACCAGAGATCCTGCTTAACATCGAGGGCGTAATTGAAGCATGTTCGAGCAAAGCTGGCAATGGATTTATCAATATTGTGCATACCTAGAAGAACACCTTTGCCTTTGAAATCAAAAATGGTCTGTCGGATTTCTCCGTTTTCTCCGGTAAAAACAAGCTCAGCTTTACCGGGACCCTCAACCCTATATTCGACGTCCTTGTAAATATCACCATAGGCGTGCCTGGCAATAGTGATAGGTTTTTTCCAAGTGCGTATAAACGGTTTTACACTGTCAACGATTATCGGCGCTCGGAAAACAGTTCCATCAAGGATCGATCGGATGGTACCGTTGGGGCTTTTCCACATTTCTTTGAGGTTATATTCGGTGATCCTTTGAGCATTGGGCGTGATGGTAGCACATTTGACAGCCACGCCATATTTGATGGTAGCAAGAGCTGAATCAATAGTGATTTGGTCATTAGATTCATCCCTTTTTTGCAGTCCCAAATCATAATACTCAGTTTTAAGGTCAACATAGGGTTCAATTAATAATTCTTTAATCCACTTCCAAATAATCCGTGTCATTTCGTCCCCGTCCATTTCTACTAAGGGAACGTTCATTTTAAGTTTGGTCATTAAGTTTTCTCCTTCCAAGTCATCAGGGTTAATTAAATAATTCTCCAGTTACTACTGATAATTGGTTCCAAAATAGCAAGTCAATTTACTGTAAACCCATGCTCTATAGTACAGGATAGTAAGCGGTTGATGCAATGATAAATACATAACAAACATAAGGCAATATAACATTTTGTATATATTACAATGTTGATATTATATCCAAAATAGTATTTGAACGCAAAAGAGCAAGTAGTCCGAATTGACAGACATCTTGCTCTTTCATTGGGCCGTTCCTTGCGACGAGTTCTATTTATTCTATTTACCCGATAAAATCAATTATTGGGGGGAAATGAAGCTTGTCGTAGAAGAGCTGATAACACCTCATACAAGCGCTTTGATTTTCCAATTCTAATAAATTTAGCATACATAGTAGGTGCAATTTTCTCAATTGCTTTTATTTTATCCGGGATATTATTGGATTTTGCTGTGATTTTTTGATACTCGTCACATAACTTTTTATTTTTCCATTGTATGATTCTTTCCATTGTCTTTGTTCTGGTAATTGGGGGTGGTGTATGCGGAATATCCAAAGTAAAACTTACTGTTGTTCCATCTCTCGTAAATTCAGCCAAGGAATATCCTGCATTCCACAACCCACCCACAAAGGCATCACGCATCATCACGTTAGGCAAGGTAATCTTAATCTCCATCGTTAACTCGGAAGGTTCGGAAAACTCGCCGAGTTTAAAACCTGTTAGCCACCAGTGTTTTTCTTGTCGAGTAAAAAGCGGCTTACCGTTCTTTTTTAAAGTATATGACATTAGTAATAGTTCAGCATCGCTAGCACAGGCATAATAAGCACCGCTAAAAAGACCGAAAATATTTAAATCAGCTGCTTTGGTATAGACGCCTATCTCGGCACCAGTGACTAGATCATACTGACCTTTCCAAAAGCCAATCATCCATTTCTTGTCGAGATATTCAAAATAAATCGGTTCACAATCTATAATCATTCCGGTAGGCGCTGCAGCATCATCATATAAATGACAATAGCCAATATTTCTCTGCCACGCATTCATGGTAGAATAAAAAATATCTTGTTTTGGGTCATACGCATAACCAGCAATTCCTATGGCTTCATCGAGTTCGGCATTACCTGTGCCCTCAGGTACGAAGCTGGATTTTCGAGCGGTTTTTCCAGTGACAATTTCCCGCTTAGACCTTATTATCTGAACGGACATAACTAATCGCCCCCTTGGTACATATTTTTTAGTTATGAATAGTTTGGTGCATGAATTATTTTAGACCTTGTCTGATAGATGAGAGTATTAGCAGGGAATATCTCGCTAGGGAAGGGGAGAATAGGATGGATTGGCAAAAGATCGTGATCCACCACACGGCAAGTCCCACGGAGGTGCGTCGTTTGGGTAAGAGCATTCCAGTTAACAGTGCCCTGATTCGCGAGTGGCATCAAAGCAAAGGATGGAGCGATATCGGCTATCACTTTGTGATTATGCCGGATGGGTGTTGTACAGAGGGACGGCCTTTAAACCGACCGGGAGCACATTGTAAGGTGGGACAGCGTAATTCCATTGGGATCGGCATATGTCTGGTGGGAAATTTTAGCGAAACGGAAGTACCGGAGGCACAACTTAATGGGCTAGTCAATAAAGTTGTACAACTTATGGCAGACTTTCACCTCAAGCTGGGCGATATCGAGCTACATAGAGACGTGTCTGGCGCCGTCACGGAATGCCCGGGACGATATTTTCCCACAGACGTTTTCAGGAAGGTACTCAAAGAGAGTATGGTTTGCTAAAACTTTCAAGGATAGGGATCTATATTTAGAGAAGGCTACCTCTTGGTGAAGAGATAGCCTTTTTAGATTAAAACTTCAACGTTAGATTTCTAGCGAGAAGTAATTTTTAGAAAACAAGCCTAATGAGATAAGAATTAAAATACTATTCCCATAGCGATCAAGAGAAGGATTATTATTACGACTGCCGCGATCCCTGCACCAAAGCCTCTTCCGCTACCACAGGCTGCCCCATCAGCGTTACCAAATGCCATTTGCGTTTCCTCCCTTTCCGGTGATACTGCATAATATGCACAATCTATGCGATGTGGAACAATGTGGTAATTATTTGGGATTAAGCATTAAGTATTTGACAGACATATTATGTTTTTTATGTATGCTGGAGGTTAATAAACCCCTTAAGTAAGTTTCCTTTATTGGAAGTTTGTTGTAGGATAGAATTAAGCAAGGGCTATTGATGCTACTTTTCTAAAAAAGGAGTAATACAAATGTCACAACTAGATAATCCACTGGCAATTTACAAGTTCCTTCCAAAATCAAATTGCAAACTGTGTGGGGTGGCGACATGCTTGGCGTTTGCCGCTGCGGTAATAAAGGGAGAAACCGATCTTACTGGATGCCCACATCTAGAGAGTACTATAATTGAGGAACTTAATGGAAAAATCATCAGACAAGCGACTCCAGAAGAGCAACTGAGGCAAATACTCGAACCGTTGCAACGGGAAATTGTTACACTAGATTTATCTGCTTCAGAAAAACGATTAGGAGCAACGTTTTCCGGCAATGAGTTGACGATTAAGTGTTTAGGTAAAGACTTCACGGTTGATTCCAAGGGAAATATTATTTCTGACTGTCATGTTAATGAATGGGTAACAGTACCCTTACTCAACTATATTATTTATAGTGCAGGAAAGGATCTTTCCGGTAAATGGGTCCCGTTTAGGGAACTCAGTAATAAAACAATCTGGGATTCGTATTTTGAACATAAGTTTGAAAAACCTTTAAAACAGCTTACTGATAGCTATCCGGATCTTATTGAAGACATGATTTATATTTTTAATGGAAAACGAGTAGAAAATAGTTTCTCTTCGGATATTTCGCTGGTATTGCACCCCCTGCCAAAGGTTCCGGTGCTCATTTGTTATAGCAAACCGGAAGAGGATCTAGAGTCAAAACTCAATGTTTTTTTCGATATGACAGCGGAAGAAAATCTTAACCTTGATTCAATCTATAGGCTTTGTGTGGGGCTCTTGATGATGTTTCAGAAGATCACTCTTAGGCACATCAAACAGTGAAGATACTTTTATAATCAAAGATATTTATTTCAAAGTGGAAGAAACAAAACTCGTGATTAAATAAGGTGTTATCAATAAAGGTAAATTGTGTTAAAATGATAGTAGTTCCTATTTCATTGTTTGGTAAAGTTCTTTAATATGAACTATTTAGTTAGTGTAAATAATTATTTTATAAAGTTAATAAACTTAGTAGTTAACTTTATAAAACATATTAATTAATTAAATAACATTTAGAGGAGGAAACAAACATGTCTCAAATTACAGGTGTAGCATGCCCAATTTGTGGTAAGGGTCTATTGAAAGTTGATGCTCTTAATAAGTCCGGTAAATCTATAGAGTCGGCGGAATTAAGCATTGATATGTTTGGAGAGGTAGAGTTTTTCGGTGCTGAAGATCTCGTTGGAACCGATAATGAGTGGACTTCTACGACCGCTGTTTGTACCAAATGTGGTGCAGGTTTCGAGGTGAACTCAGATAATGCGATTATATGGCCTGTGTCAGACTCAAATGCAGAAGCCAAAAAATATAGAATAGGAAAGTGGCTGACCTTTTAGAATGTGATCCTTTCATTTTTACGGGAATTAAACAATGAGTTGTATGCAAGAGGCCGCGATGCGGCCTCATTTTTTGACTGGAGGGTTCTCTATGATCCCATGATAATCGCTTCCACCGCTTTGCTGATTCTAGAGGAGAGCGCTTGATAGCCAGCCGAATTAGGGTGTAGGCCATCCTTGGCGATATATCGACCTATATTGAATTTCAGCAGGTCGTGGGTGGGAATAAAAATCGCCTTCCCATCTTCTTCAACGAGCTGCTGAGTGTTGTAATTCCAGGTGTTCAGAAGTCTGGTATCTTCGACGTTGTTTATTATTTCATAAGGATTATAAAGCCCAAGAAAAATTACGATAGTATTAGGGTTGGCGTTTCTAAGAGCTTGCAGGGTTTGTTTCAAATTAGCAAGATAGCTGTCCTCTCGTACTTTAAATTGATCTTCTTTAGCGAGATCGTTTAGAGAAAGAATGCTTCTGACATCATTGCCACCAATTGAGACCAAGATGAAATCCGAATCGGCGATGGCTTTATCAAGCCTCTTGGTTTGGAGCTGTTCGAGAAGGCCGAGACTTTCCAGTCCGTCTATACCGGCGTTATTGACGAGGATCTCTTTAGAAGTGTCGTTTTTAAAAGACGCTGGAAGATAGCTTGAGAACCCCTGGCCTTTTTCATCGCCGGTTCCCTTGGCAATAGAATCTCCGAGGATAAGCCATTGCAAGGAGTTAGCGTTTTTGGACGCTAGTTTTGTTGATGCTGCTGGAGTTTGAGTAAGAGGTGCTTTAGTAGAGGGCTGAGGACTGGCCGCAGTCGTGACTACGATTGCCTGATAGAAGCCTATCGCTAAAACGATGAAGCCTACACAAGCAATCGCCAGTATAGAGTACCACATGCTTTTTTTTATCACGTTAATTTTCTCCTTAAGCAAGGATATCTTGTTTTGTAAAATAGACAAAGCTGATGATGATCGCAGCAATAGCCCATCCCAAAAGGACAGTGATTGAGAAAATCATATTCATCCCTTCGATCGGTTGGAACGATCCCGATAAATAATCGGTAAGCCGTAAATTGACCATGAACATGTAGCGTGTAATTTTCCAATCTGAGAGGAAATAGCTAATGAAATTACCCGCCACAAGAGTGGACATAATAATGCCTATTGAAGCGGCTGTACTTTTTACGAGGATTGAGATCATGAGAGAGATACTGCCTACGACGACAGAGACGAAAAATGCCAAGGAATAAACCATCAGAGAATATTGCCATTGAGGAACATTAAGAACAGTAGAGGAGTCTAATTTCCCCGCAAGGACTTTGAAACCAGTCGCTACCGGAGCCAGCCATCCTCCAAAACCAAAGAAGAATCCTGAAATAAGCGCCGACAGTACAAAAGCAAAAAAGATAACTATAACCTCTAAGATTACCAGCGTTAAATATTTACTGAGCAGAATCTTCCACCTCGGAACGTTCCTGACAAGAAGCAGTTTGATTGTTCCGCTTGAGGATTCCCCTGACACCATATCGGCAGCCATCATAATGATTAAAAGGGGCAAGAACAAGAAAATGGACTGTTCCATGAATTTGGTCGTAAATTTTGCTGCCGACTGTTCCAACGGATTAATATTATTATCAAGGTTATATTGCAGTTGTTCCATTCGTACCCGGGTTGAAGCCTGACTTTTCTGATCCATATAAGGGCTGTCCAACCTGTTCTTCATGTCAATTAACTGCTGACCAGCCAGCTTGCGCCAGTCATTGGTTGCTGTAATTCCGATGCGTTGAGAAAGTTGCGCCTTGGTTCGGATTAAGGTTTGGTTTTGACCATAAGCAAAAACCGAGATCAGAACAATAAGGATTGCCATAACAAACAAAAGTCGTTTCTTAGCAATCATTTTGATAACTTCATTTTCAATCAGGCTAAACAATTTCATCACCTTCCGTAAGGGCTAGAAACAGATCTTCTAATGTAGTCTGTTTGGTTGAGCAATATGTGAGTTCTATACCTTCTCTGATAAATAATTCATTGATTTTATTAAGCGGGTGCTGGGTTATGTTCGCGCTAAGGGTATTGCTTTTCAACTGTACAGCTTCGATATTCCAATGGTCACGAAGGAGGGCTATCGCTTTGTCAGGATCATTTAACTGCCACTCGATCCGATCATCATGTAAGATTGCTTGGACATTGGCAGTTCTAATAACACTTCCTTGCTTGATAATGGAGACGACATCACACATTTGCTGAATTTCCAAAAGTAGATGACTGGAGACGAAGACAGCCATACCTTCCTCATAGGCAAGGCTTCGGATCAGATTTCTAAACTCAGTAATTCCAGCTGGGTCGAGGCCATTCGTTGGTTCGTCAAGAATAAGAAGCTTCGGTTTAGAGAGGATGGACTGAGCGATTCCTAGGCGTTGACGCATGCCCAAGGAATAAGTATTTACTTTGTCATTGACCCGATGCTGGAGACCTACCATTTCTATGACGTCTTTAATCCTTTGCGAACTTATCTTCTTATCCATGGCTGCAAATTGTAACAAGTTTTCCATACCTGTTAAGTATTTGTACATGTCTGGGCTTTCAATAATGCAGCCGACATTTGACAGCGCTTTCACAAAATCATGGGTTACAGAATAGCCACAAATGCTGACTGACCCTTTTGACGGTTTGATTAATCCCACAATCATGCGGATGGTTGTGGTCTTGCCAGCGCCATTGGGGCCTAAAAATCCAAAAATTTGGGATGGATAAAGCGTTAAGTTTACTCCTTTGACTATATCTTTTCCTTTAATTGTTTTCCATAAGTCGGTGAGTTCTAATACAGCAGCGTGTGACATAGATTCTCCTCTTTAGAACGTTTATTATTGAGTTAAGAACAACTTATTATAAACAAAATTCGCTTAATATGGAAGGCGAATTCTCAAATCGGGGAACAGAGTTCGCCGTAATAAGACTTGTTTCTGTATTCTTCTTGATTATTTAAAATGGTTTATGTATAATTTGCATTGATAATTTAGTTAAAGTGATTTGGAGGGTACTGAATTGGGTAAAGCTTTGATTATCGGCGCTGGTGGGGTTGCCAGTGTAGCTATTCATAAATGTTGCCAGAATCCTGATGTATTTGAAGAAATCTGCATCGCTAGCCGAACGGTAGAAAAATGTGAAGCTATCAAAAATAAATTGGCGGGAAGTCGTACGATAATTCATACGGCGCAGCTGGATGCTGATAATACTGACATGGTCATCGAACTGATCAAGAATTTTAAGCCTGATATTGTCATTAACCTAGCGCTTCCATATCAGGACTTGACCATTATGGATGCCTGCCTGGCTACCGGGGTTGATTATCTTGATACGGCTAATTATGAACCACCGGATGTTGCTAAATTCGAATACAAATGGCAGTGGGCCTACCGGGAGAAATTCGCGCAAGCAGGCTTAACCGCGTTGTTAGGAAGTGGTTTTGACCCGGGGGTTACCGGAGTCTTTTGTGCCTATGCCCAGAAGCATTATTTTGATGAAATTCATTCGATTGATATTGTGGATGCCAACGCTGGCGATCATGGCTATCCTTTCGCCACAAATTTTAACCCTGAAATTAATATCCGCGAAATTACCGCCAATGGGAGGTACTTTGAAAACGGTTCATGGGTCGAAACTGACCCTCTTGCTTGGAAGAAAGTTTATGATCTTCCGGAGATAGGCCCTAAAAATATTTATCTTATGTATCATGAAGAACTCGAGTCCCTCGCCCTTCATATTAAGGGGATTAAGCGGATAAGATTTTGGATGACTTTTTCTGATAATTATCTGAATCATTTACGTGTCCTCGAAAATGTTGGCATGACTTCGATTGAACCCATTGAATTTGAGGGGCGACAGATCATTCCTTTGCATTTTTTAAAGGCAGTGCTTCCTGATCCAGCCTCCCTCGGGCCGAGAACAATTGGCAAGACGAATATCGGCTGCATTATACAAGGAATTAAAGACGGTAAGCCTAAGACTTATTATGTGTACAACATTTGTGATCATCAAGAATGTTATGCTGAAGTGGGGTCGCAGGCTATTTCGTATACAACCGGGGTACCGGCTATGATTGGCGCAATGCTGATGCTCAAAGGTATCTGGAAAAAGCCTGGGGTCTTCAATGTTGAAGAATTTGATCCCGATCCGTTCATGGCAGCGCTATCTGAATGTGGTCTACCGTGGCAGGAAAGTTTCTCGCCAACTCTCCTTGATTGAGGTGTATTAATGGACATCGATATCAGTGCCCTACCATCACCCTGCTATCTTGTCGATGAAAGACTTGTAATAAGAAATCTTGAAATCCTGAATTCTATACAACAACGTACAGGATGCAACATTCTCCTTGCTTTAAAAGGATTTTCAATGTTTTCGATTTTTCCTCTCGTGGGCAGATACCTTAAGGGCGTAACCGCCAGCTCATTGTTCGAAGCTAGGCTGGGCTTTGAAAAAATGGGGAAAGAAGTTCATAGTTATGCGCCAGCTTACGTCGAGGAGGAGTTTGATGAACTCCTTGGCTATTGCGATCATATGACCTTTAATTCCTTCGATCAATGGAATAGATTCAAAGACAGGGTAAAAAACTTTAATACCAAAAAGATAAGTTGCGGTATCCGTATCAATCCCGAATATTCTGAGATAGAGACTCCTATTTATGATCCTTGCTATAAGTATTCAAGACTCGGTGTGACTTTGTCCAATTTTCGACCTGAAGAGCTGGAAGGCATTGAAGGACTTCATTTTCATACCATGTGTGAGCAAAACTCGGATACCCTTGAACGAACGCTTGAGGTCGTTGATCAAAAATTTGGCGGATTTATCAAAACTATGAAATGGCTTAATTTGGGTGGAGGACATCATATAACCAGACCTGATTATGATATTGAAACCTTAGTCCGGTCTATAAAGTCTCTTCAGGACAAGTATGGAGTGGATATCTACTTAGAACCAGGCGAGGCAGTGGCGTTGAATACTGGATTTCTAGTGGTCAAAGTTCTTGATATTGTGGACAATGGGATGAAAATTGCAGTTCTTGATACTTCAGCAGCGTGTCACATGCCGGATGTGCTCGAAATGCCTTATAGACCCCAGATAATCGATGCCGGAGAGCCTGGTGAATATCCTAATACATACAGACTCGGTGGTCTTTCTTGTCTTGCGGGGGATATTATTGGCGACTATTCTTTCAAGCAGCCTTTAAAACCCGGTGATAGGCTTGTATTTTGTGACATGGCCCACTATACTATGGTGAAGAACAATATGTTCAACGGTGTGAATCTCCCTTCGATCGCACTTTTTAAGGCAGAAGAAGGAATCAAAATCATCAGACAATTTGGTTATAAGGATTTTATGAACCGTCTATCCTGAGTAATAGTTGCTTAAATTAATATTCAAGCTGTTGGTGAGGTATTTTATGAATGATTTGGCTGATTACAAAAGAGCAAATAATAAAAAATATGTTAAGGATTTTCTGGAAGGAATTTTTGATGTCATAGAGACAGATTATCCTGATAAATATTTTATGATGGTAGAAGATCGTACTTGGATTACAACCTTATTTTCAAATGAAGAATGGATAGATATCTTGACAAAGTCTAGAAATTCTTATGGTTGTCATAATAAACAAATTAATTTATCAAAGCAACGACCTAATCAAGAAAAACGGGCCGAAGTCGGGCGATTAATCCTGTTGAATAATCCTAATGAACATAGTAAATCAGAGAAATAAATTGCCTATATTGTAATTATTTGCGTTACAGGGTTCAAGCTTGCTTAGGTGCAGTTTGAACCCTGTTTGGCATGCGGTCGAGATAATGTTTTCCCGGATTATTTGACCTCGGAATAGTTTCCAAGTTGCATCACGTTAGTTCCTAAACTATGGAAATAGTGTTAAAATAGTGTATGAAAGGAGTGTGGTTAGTTTGAGAATTGCCATCGTTTATTACAGTAAGACGGGTAATACCAAAAAGGTAGCAGACCTCATTGCGGAGGGTTCTAACAAAATTAGTAATGTCGAAGTAAAGTGTATGTCTATCGAGGAGCTTGATAACGAATTCCTAGTGGAAGCTAAGGCAGTCATCTTCGGGTCGCCAACGATCGCAGGTACCTTTGCCTGGCAATTAAAACAATGGTTGGATACTACAAAAAATGTTGGTGGAAAACTTGGCGCTGTTTTTGCTACAGCTAATTATGTTGGTGGTGGAGCAGAGGTAGCAGAGCTAGCATTAATTGCAGAGTTGTTGGTCAAAGGAATGTTGGTATATTCTTCGGGTGCTGCTGAGGGACAACCTTTTATTCACTATGGCGCTGTGTGCATTCAAGATGGGGATGAAGGCCAGAAAGAAAGGGCAAGAATATTCGGAGAAAGAATCGCTAAGAAAGCTGTGGAACTTTTTACCTAAACCGGAGGCTGCTTTATCATGCACAGGGCTTGCGAGATCAGGACAATAATAATCGCGACATAATTAAGGAGATGGCTGTTAATGAAGAAGGTCATTATGTATACCAATCAAACGTGACCTCATTGTACGACGGCGAAAGAGTTTCTCTCGCAAAACAGAATTTACTTTGAAGAGAAAAACATTAGTCTTGATCCTCAAGCTAGGATGGAGCTACAACGCAGAAATATTAGTGGGGTCCCTGCTTTTTTAATTGGTGAAGACGTTGTCGTGGGTTTAGATAAAGAGAAGATCCTGAAGTTAGTTGATCACCGTGTCATCCAATGTGAAAAATGTTCAAAAAAAATGCGAGTGCCACTAAAAAAAGGTACAATCAAAGTTACTTGTCCAAAATGCGCTCAGGTATTTGACGTTAAGACATAAGCATGAATTAATAAATAAATAAATGCAACAACCTCATCCTAATAGAGGATAAGGTTGTTGCATTTATTGAATTTTGTGAATATTATGAATTGAGTCAAAATTATAATCTAGTCTATTTTGTAGTCCTAGTTTATAATGAATTCGTTGGAATCTTTTTCACTTTCATAGTATACTGGTGATTTATGGTTGGTCGAAAAGATACTTACGAACGAACTCAAAACTTAAATAACCTAGAAAGAGAAAAGGGAGGGTCACAAGTTGATAATGACTGGAGCAGAGGCAATTATTCAATCGCTGAAAAATGAAAACGTAGATGTGGTGTTTGGCTATCCCGGTGGGGCAGTGTTGACACTTTATGATGCTTTATACCAAGAGAAGTTTAGACATATTTTAACAAAACATGAACAAGGAGCTGTCCATGCAGCCGACGGTTATGCCAGAGCTACAGGAAAGGTCGGGGTTGTCATTGCTACCTCTGGCCCTGGAGCGGCTAATCTGGTAACCGGAATAGCCACTGCTTATATGGATTCTATTCCTTTAGTTGCGATAACTGGTCAAGTGGCCGTTTCACTGATCGGTAGGGATTCCTTTCAGGAAGCAGATATTCGCGGTATCACGACCCCAATTACAAAACACAACTATTTGGTTAAGAAGGTTGAAGATTTACCGAGGGTTCTTAAAGAAGCCTTCTATATTGCCCGGACAGGTAGGCCAGGGCCAGTGCTTGTCGATGTAGCGAAAGATGTTTTTGCTGCTTCGGTTGACTATGAATACCCACAAGAGGTTAAGTTACGTGGTTATCATCCTCTGTTTGCGGGGAATTCAGATACGATTGAGAGGGTTTTCGAAGAATTGAGATCGGCTCAAAAACCTCTTATTTTTGTAGGGGGAGGTGTGAATCTTTCGAATTCGGCGGAAGCCTTAAGGAAGTTAGTCGATCAGACCGGGTTCCCGGTCATTTCAACATTGATGGGTTTGGGTTGCCTGGCATCGGATCATCCCCGGTTCCTAGGTATGGTTGGCATGCATGGAACGTACGCAGCTAATATGGCCACGACGGAATGTGATTTGCTGTTAGGTATCGGGGTTCGTTTTGATGATAGAGTCACTGGACTCTTAAGCGAGTTTGCCAAAAAGGCCAAAGTTGTCCACTTTGACATTGATCCTGCTGAAATCAATAAAAACGTTATGGCTCATCTACGTGTTGTCGGAGACCTGAACTGGTCGATCCCTGCCCTCTTGGATCGAGTTCAAGACGTCTCCGGCGAGTTAATCGAGCATGCTCAAGCTTGGACAGAGAAAGTACTCTCTTGGCAACGGGAAGTGCCTTTAACTTACGAGCGTGAAACAGATCTAGTGATGCCCCAAGAGGTCGTCGAGAAAGTCAGCCAGTTGACCCAGGGGGATGCTGTGATTGTCACTGATGTAGGACAACACCAGATGTGGGCTGCTCAATATTACGGTTTTAAAAATTCTCGCTCGTTTCTTACCTCAGGTGGGCTCGGTACGATGGGCTACGGTCTTCCCGCTGCCCTTGGAGCACAATGTGGTTTACCGGATAGAACAGTCATTCTATTTGTCGGTGATGGTGGGGTTATGATGAATTGTCAGGAACTGGCGACGGCGGCTAATTATAATTTCCCGGTCAAAGTACTGATTTTTAATAATCAGACGTTAGGTATGGTTGCCCAGTGGCAAAGGATGTTTTATGGCGAACGCTATTCACATACAGGTCTCAAAGGAAATACCGATTTCGTAAAATTGGCCGAAGCTATGGGTGTTACAGGCTTAAGGGTGTCTAAACCTGAGGAATTAGACAGAGTTCTTAAAGAAGCGTTGGCGACTCCCGGTCCTGTAGTCGTTGATATTCGGACCCCAGAAACGGTGGACGTCTTGCCGATGGTTCCGGCAGGTGCACGTTTGGATCAAATGATTTTGGGAGGGTCATAAGGCATGAAACATACACTCGCCGTTTTAGTAGAAAATAGACCGGGAGTTTTAACCCATATTTCCGGACTTATTAGCCGTCGGGCCTTTAATATTGAAAGTATCGCCGCAGGGTATACGGAGGAACCCGATACCACCAGGATCACGATCGTGGTTGAAGGAAATGAGATCGAGCAAGAACAGGTCGTTAACCAGTTATCAAAATTAGTGGATGTCATCAAAATCAGTGACCTTACAGCCGTTGAGTCGATTCACCGTGAGTTGGCTCTGATTAAGGTTAAAGCCAGTGTTGAGACACGATCGGATATCATCAATATTGTCGATATTTTCCGGGCAAAAATAGTCGATGTTAACCGGGAGACGATGGTTATCGAGCTTTCCGGTGATGAAACGAAGATAGATGCTCTTTGTCAAGTTTTAGAAGTCGATCATGGAATTATTGAAATTGTTCGAACGGGTAAGATCGCTCTCTCGCGAGGGCCAATTCCGGCCAAGAATCAGTGAGCAAAGGAGCTGGTCAAGGGTGTGCTGGCGACACGCCCTTGACCAGCTCTGTCTGTGCCCGAAGATTAAGGGTAAGGGGTATTTGAGCTTAAGCTTGGGGAATGGGGGTTATATAATAGTTATAAATACCATGGAAAATAGCGGAGGCAAGGTTTTTTTGGAAGGTCGGATTTTGTAATCTGGCTTCTTCATAAGGATTAGAAATAAAGGCGGCTTCAAGCAAAATGGCTGGCATGGTAGTTTTGCGTAAGACATAAAATCCTGCTTCTTTAACTCCGCGGTTCTTTGTTTTAGCCGTGTCGAGTACTGCAGTTTCGATGCTGTTGGCCAACTGCAGGCTCTCATTCTCTTTGGGATTATCTTGAGAATAGTAAGTTGTAGTACCTTGAATGTCAGGGTTAGTAAATGAGTCATTATGGATGCAGATAAATAAATCCGCCTTATCTTGGCTGGCTAAATCCACTCTGGCTTGCAGGTCTGCTGTTTCTGAATAAGCAGTTGAAGCAGGACACGGAGATATGTCCTTATTTCGGGTTAAGAAAACCGTAGCGCCTGCTTGTTTCAAGATATCATTTAAGGCCAGTGATATCGCCAGGGTGTTATTTTTTTCATAAGTATTATTAGGACCAATCGCTCCTGTATCCGGTCCTCCATGTCCGGGGTCTATGATAATCGTCTTGCCTGCTAAGGCGTTAGCAGGTATTCCTTGAAAAGGATCAACAAGAACTTCTGTGGATGGATCATAAGTTGTCGGAACACTGGGGGGATTGACCGCGGGAGGGGTAACGACACTGCCGTCGCTTGAGGGAGGATCCGTTTTGTTGATTACTGAGGGCAGAGGAGGGAGGCCTTTCAGATTATCTGGATAATTGGAAGAAGTTTTCCCTTGAATAATATTTTGTGTATTAGAACTGATAACACCCGTTCCACCTAAAATATAAACGGTGCCGTTGATACTTAAATCGATGGTTGGTGTTGAACTGACGTTGCTTGTTGTGGCAGATGTCACATAGGTAGCAGAAACCCAACCGGTTTTAGATTGATACGTTGTTTTATACCATTGATTTTGCAGATTGAGAAGATCAATTGTCGTGCCTTCCGGAATCGTGACAAGAGTTTTTCCTGTTGTTGATGGGGTATCCCTAAGATTTAGGCCTCCCGACGCGGAAATCTTTCCTTGCTTAGATCCATTGTTGACACTAGCGCTAGTGCTTCCAGTTGGGGGTTCGACCTGCATATGCTGGCGCATCAGACTATAAACTGAGGGTGGAATATCGTCTTTTTCTGTGAGCAAAAGGGGAGATTTGTTTTTTGAAGCGAGAACTGTACCAGCTACAGCATCCGGAAACGTGATGCCGGAGGCCAAAAATAGATCATTAGATGTACAGGTATCTTTCATAAAGGCTACGACTTTGGCGTTAGTTTCGTAACGGTACTGACCGCCCAAACGGGTTTCAAGAGTAAACTTATTTTTAGTTAAATCATCGGAAGGAACGACAGCTTCTCCACCAATAACGATTAAGTGCTTAGGCCCAGCTGCCTGGTAATACTGAATGACTGAATCAGGCAGCGTTGTTGAGGTAAGAACGATGGGAATCTGTTTAATGCCGGCATACGTAGCGGCTGATAAGGCATCAGGAAAATTATCACCGTTAGCAAGGATTAATGAATCGCTGGTTAAACGTTTGGCAAGAAGGACTGATGTTTCATAACGATCTGTTCCGCCAATGCGTTCCCATGTTAACGATAAATTATCAAGTTCTTTTTCGATAGAAGGTTGTAAACAGCCAATTCCGCCCAGAAGAATGACGTTCTGAGGTATTAATCTCTGTAGTTCTTGGACAACACGAGGGTCAATAGTATCTCCGGTGGTAAGCAGGATTGGCGCATCTAAGCTAACGGCCAAGGGCGTTGAGGCGATAGAATCTGGGAAATCGGAGTATTCGCATAAAATAACTGTCTGTGCGGAGCCCCAACCTTTTTGCGATATTTTAAGAGCCGTTTCAACTCTATCCTGCCCAGCTAGGCGTTCTGTTGAGTAAGCCAAGGGGCTAGCCTGAGTGACAAAAGGCATACTTAATATGAATGCAAGTGCTGTAATTATGAAGAAAATAATCTTTTTCACAAAACATTTCCCTTCCTTATATCAATATATGTCGATTATAACACAGTTACAGATACTTTTTGATGATAAAATAGGATATTTTAACTAATTAAAGGAGCTTTACGTAATGTAAAGCTCCTCTGTTTTTCTGTACTCCTCTTCCATAGATTCACAGTTGACAGCTAATATTTTGGCGAGATTATCGTAGCGACAAAGTACATAAAATAAGAAAAGAGGTTTCGCGTGTTGACACAAAACCTCTATGAAGTAGAATAAGAAGAACAGCTCACAAAATATGAATACAAGAGGGAATGTCATGTATCCAATAGATTTTAACTATAAAATGCCTGCAGAATGGGTCAAACATACGCGCACCTTTATTTCATGGCCAGTTCAAGCGTCTATGTGTTATCCGGAGGATTTTGACGCTGTTTGCCTTGGCTATGCTGAAATTATCGAGGCTATTGCCGAATTTGAACCCGTCACGGTTGTGGTGAATTCCGTTGATGAGGATGAAGCGGAGACGCTCGCTCGCCTATTTAAAAACGAGCGGATTGAATACCTTGCTATCGCGCATAATGATGCGTGGCTGCGGGATAACGGACCGACGTTTCTTGTTCATGATGAAGGGGAAGTAGCAGGGGTCAATTGGCATTTTAATGCCTGGGGGGGTAAATATGCGCCGTGGGATTTGGACGATCAGGTGGCTCCTGAGATTCTTAGATCCTGCGGATTGAAGCAGTTTGATGCTCCTCTGGTGATGGAAGGGGGTTCCCTCCACGTGGACGGAGAAGGCACGCTTTTGACTACAGAGCAGTGTCTCCTGAATCCAAATCGAAACCCGGAACTAACGAAAGGCCAGATCGAAGCTGAGTTGAAAAAATTCTTAAATATCCGGAAAGTAGTCTGGCTGAAAAAAGGGTTAGACGGGGACGAGACTGACGGTCATGTGGACAATATTGCCTGCTTTGCAGCTCCGGGTAAAATTCTGATCCAGGTTTGTGACAATCCTGAGGATAAAAATTACGCGATTACCCAAGAAAACTTAAAGATTCTTGGTGAAGAAACCGATGCCCTGGGGAGAAAATTTGAGATTATCCCTATCCAGCAGCCTCCGAAATTGTTCGATAGAGATAAGCGCTTAACCCTGAGTTATCTGAACTTTTACTTTGTCAATGGGGGAATCATTTTGCCCGTTTTCGGTGGTGTAGCGGGAGCAACCGATCAATTAGCTGCGCAGGTGTTGGGTAAACTATTCCCTGAAAGACGGATTCGCACGGTTAATGGCAGGGCGATCATCCGGGAGGGCGGAAATGTGCATTGTACAACCCAGCAGATGCCAGCGGGGTAAAAGGAAAGGGGACACACCTGCTGAAGCATTAGCAGTAATATTGAGACAGGAATGTCCCCAATCGCGATAATTGATGGCAAAAGAAGGAATTATTATGAGAAACGTAATAGTAGCTGCGACTCAGATGAGTTGTTCAAGTAGTATCGAAGAAAATATTGAAAAAGCGGACGTGTTGGTTAGAGACGCAGCCAGTAAAGGTGCTCAAATTATCTTGCTACAAGAGTTGTTTGAAACACCATATTTTTGTCAAAAAGAAAAAGCCGCTTATTATATCTATGCGACGGAATTGGAACAAAATAAAGCTGTTCAGCATTTTAGACAAGTGGCTAATGAGCTTCAGGTGGTTTTACCAGTCAGCTTTTACGAGAAGAAAAATTATGCTCGCTATAATTCTCTGGCTGTCATAGATGCCAATGGAGACGTGCTGGGAAAATATCGCAAGAGTCATATCCCTGATGGACCTGGTTATGAAGAAAAGTTCTATTTTAACCCTGGTGATACAGGTTTTAAGGTCTGGAATACCCGGTACGCAAAAATCGGTATCGGGGTTTGTTGGGATCAATGGTATCCGGAAGCCGCTCGCTGTATGACCTTAATGGGCGCGGAATTACTATTTTACCCTACAGCCATTGGTTCAGAGCCCCAAGATGGGGCCATCGATTCTAAGGAGCATTGGCAGACCTGTATGTTAGGGCATGCTGCCGCAAATCTGATTCCGGTGGTTGCTTCGAACCGGATTGGGGTTGAGGAAGACGAAGATTCCCGGATTACCTTTTACGGCTCTTCCTTTATTGCAGGACCGCAAGGGAACAAGGTGGCCGAAGCTAACCGCACGGAAGCAACGGTGCTTGTGGCTGAATTTGACTTGGAGCAACTAGAGCTGCAGCGACTCGAGTGGGGAATCTTCAGAGACCGTCGTCCTGATCTATACAGAATTATCTCGTCTTATGATGGGGAGTTAACGATCAAGGGGACTAGGTAAGTGCTTGCAAGAAAAGCGTTTTATAAGCTTCTCCAGACTAAGCTTGAACTAAAATGACGGGGGGATTTTATGCTAAGAATTGGCTTTCTTGGTCCGGAAGGGACCTTTACCCAACGAGCTGCGCAAATGTATACCTCTCAGAATCCTGCTGAACTAGTCGGTTTGCCGAGCATTCGAGAAACTCTGTTAGCGGTACAACATGGTGAACTGGATTTGGCCGTTATTCCCTTTGAAAACTCTTTAGAAGGATCCGTCAGTGTAGTTTTGGATATTTTGGCCTGGGAGGTGGATTTGCTTATTATCGCTGAGCTGATTCTGCCCATTTCACAGACTTTAATGATTACGCCTGGGGCTAGATGGCAGGATATTAAGGAGGTTTTTACTCATCCTCAATCAGCCGGTCAGTGCCGTCTCTTTTTAGAAAGCCAATTGCCACAGGCCAAGTTGTATTTAACAAACAGCAACTCAGAAGGGGCCAACCAAGCTAAAATAAATGGGATTACCGCAGGGGCTATAGGTCCGGAACAAGCGGCAGAAATCTTCGGGCTAGAAGTTGTCTTACGTGATATACAGGACAAAGATAATAATTTTACCAGGTTCGTAGTTGTCGGGAGAAGTTCAGCTCAGTCCACTGCCGCTAAGAACAAGACCTCAATCGTCTTTTCAACCGAACATAAGCCCGGTAGTTTATCTTGTATCCTGAATATATTTAGCTTGTGGGATATTAATATGAGTAAGATCGAATCCAGGCCTTCGCGTGGAAAGCTTGGCAGATATATTTTCTTTATTGACATTGAAGGGCATATGATTGACCTGGACGTTCGAGATGCTTTAACCATGGTAAAGCGAAAAACAAATTTTTACAAGTTTCTTGGTTCCTATCCAAGGGCAGATCTAGATTAAGTCGACTGATGAAGGGTGAGCAAAGCTTTGACAGAAGAAAGAAGTGGCGATCGGTCGGATCAAGTCATTGAAGAACGAAAAGTACTCTGTTCAGTCGTCTCTAAGATTGTTTCTATAATAATCTATCGCTTAAAACCGGTCGATGAACTTGGAGAAGGAGAAATTGTCGGGTTTCACTGTCATAGTAGCAGCTCAAACTGCGAATCCCGGTGTACCTATAAATATTTCATGGAGGATTTCTGAGCAATCATCGGCCGGGTTGACTCATTATGCAAAAAACATGAAGCTGTTTTTTCTCGATTTTTTACATCGATACATGGCAATATCTGCTTTATTGATTAAATCCACCGCATCCAGAGTATCACTTGGATAAAGACTTATACCAATGCTGACTGTAATAAAGACCGTTTGATCGTAGATTTCAAAAGGATGTTCGAAAGCACGGATTATTTTTTGAGCGATAGAACTTACATCCTGTTTAGTTTTTATTTGAGATAGAACTATTATGAATTCATCGCCGCCTAAACGTGAGAGGAGATCACTCTTACGAATACAAGACTGCAAACGTTCGGATACACCTCGCAATAGTTCATCGCCAGAGGTGTGACCGTAACTATCATTAACTTGTTTAAACTCGTCAAGATCAAGAAACATAACAGCTAATAGTTCTGCATTTCGTTGGGCGTAGCTGATTGCCAGATTAAGTTGCTCACCAAGTAATATGCGGTTTGGCAATTTAGTAAGGCCATCATGCAAAGCTTGACGCTTATAAATTCTTTCTGAGACTTTGATATGCTCGTTTTCAACTTCTAGAGCTTTAATAACATTCTGCAGTTGATAAACGCGGTTCAGATGATTTGTTATATCCATAATTTGCACTAGGGCATAGGTGTCATGATTATAATAAATAGGCCCAATTTGCATATTTTGGCGAATCGTTTCGTCGGGTGTATTATTATCCGGCAAAATAAAACAGTTATGGAGAGCCCCGGAACAGAACCGTCTTTGCCCAAAATGGAGAGATTTTTGTAAAATTTCATAAAAAATTTTTTCCCCGAAACGTGGACAAATAGTCTCTATTTTTTGACCTATCGAGTGTTCCTTTTTAATCTGCGTAAATTGTTCCAACCAAGCGTTCCAGATAACTATATTAAGGTTTTGATCGACAACTATAGTCCCAATCGTCATCTGATCAAGAACCTGAGAAAATAGACTATCCATTTAACTCCTCCGCAAGATTATTGATTTTATCCAAAAGTATAGAAACAGAATTTAGACTTAAGGCTATAAGAACAGCGCCGGTTATTCTAGTTTTAGAAAGTGTAAACGATGTATGTAAGACAAGAATGTAGATATTATTATGCAAGAGGACTTTTTGCGTTTCTGAAAAAGAAATCAGTTCAATTTCTGGTAAAGAATATTCCACTCTAATGTCTAACAAATTTCCGAATTCGCCAATAATGGCGTTGATAATTAGATTTCCAATTTCTCTTAGTATATCTAAATCAGTATCAACTAAACGAACGAAGTTATCATTTTCTGCAGGTAATTCTATTTCCCCTGTACAGGCAGTGACCAATTGTTTAGCCTGCTCTAGCGGAAATACCAGAAAGGCTTTACCTTGAAAGTTGTTACCAAAACTCATCGAAGAAGAAACCACATGACCTGAGGAAAAGACCGACAGATATTTATATTCGGATAAATCTAATTCAGAAACGGTCATGAGGTTGATTTGGGGAATGGTTAATTCAATTTTTTGGTTTACCATTTCTGATAATAGACTAGCTGCCTGACCAATATAGACATTTACTAATTCAGTTAGGATATCCTGATGTAATAAACTAAGCACTGAACTCCTCCTTAATAATATTGATAAGTTGCTCGGATTTTTCTTTGTTGAAAGGTTTGTGCAAAAAGGCTGTTATTCCGAACTTCTCAATATCATCTTGGTTAGCTTTTTGAACATCTGCAGAAAATACTATTACTTTGACACTTAGATCTTCTTCTCTAACTAATTTTAAAAGCTCCCAACCGTTCATTTCAGGCATTAATAAGTCTGTTACAATTAAATCTGGTTTCTCTGAGCGATAAAGGTTATAACCTTCAATTCCGTTGCAGGCCATTAGTAAGTTTAAATTGGGAAAATTGATTTGCAATGTTTTTCCAACTAAGGACCTGACAAAATTGGAATCATCTACAACTAAAATTTTCAAAAGGTTCCCTCCTTTTAAATACTAATAAGTGCTTGAGTTATAGTGGCTCGGATGTCAAGACAAAAATAATCAAAAAGATAATGTACCAGATATTGCATAGTGGTTGTCTTCATTTAGTTAGAGCGCAACATTAAATTTTGTGGTATGTAGTGGACTACCGAGTGTAGGACTACGCACT
>JARLHW010000200.1 GCA_031292075.1 Desulfosporosinus sp. | reverse complement strand
CCCCAAAACCCCAAAACCCCAAAACCCCAAAACCCCAAAACCCCAGAACGATACTGAGCACTGTGTGTGTACGCCGAATGCAATCGAAAACACAGCAACGTTGAATGTTATCGATGCATGCTCTGTTAGCTGTGAACATGTTGTATCATGTTAAGCATCATTCTTATCAGCAGGAGTATCCTTATGGACAAGTATAGCAGCTCCCTTATACTTCAAAACGTGCTCAGCACTCCGCACCTCCTTCAAGATGCTTTTGGCCTCCTTATTTCTAATGTTTCCTATATACGACAACACCTTTAACGAGCCCAGCACTTCCGTCGCCCGTTTGATAACCATAGCCTCCTTCCTTCTTACCCTTAACAAATCTATGCTGAGCTCGCAGACGAATTTGTTTTGCTGCAAAATCTTATTCAAAAGGTACTCCACTATCGCATCGCAGAGCGGATTCATATCTAGCCCCAATAATTCTATCACGCATGGCGAATCATTGATAGAATCAGCAATTGCGCGCACCCCTCTGTAATTTAGTTGGTTGTGATCCAAACGTATGCATATGCACCCCCTGTTCCTTATTAGCTTTCCCACTGCCTCACCTCCATCATCTCCGACATAACATCTCCGAAAGTCAATAATATGCATTGGAGCCGTAGACGCGGTAGCTAGCGCATCCAAAACCTTCGCTGAGCCGAAAATTCCAAGCTGATTTCCTGTCATATTTATGCTTTGTAGTGCATAGGCATTAGCTAGCCCCTTAGCGAGTTCCAGCGCCCCGGTCTCTTTTATGTAATTCTTGCTCATGTCCAATTCTTTCAGTGTCCGCCCACCGGGAAGCAAAAGGGACTGGACGATCGCCCCAGCACTCAGGTTATCCATGCGGTTATTGCTCATTTTGAGTGCAGTCAGCGCGGGATAGGCGGGAGAAGTAATCAATAGCACACCCCCGCGCTCGCACAACTCGCAGTTGCTGATATCAAGCTCCTGCATCGAACTTGCGCATTCTACGAGAGACCCGACTGCGGTCTCGCCTATAGGATTGGATGATAGGTTCAGATGGCGAAGATAAGGCGAACGCGCAACCAGTTCTGCGATCTTTTGTGCTCCCTCCGGGCCAATCTCGTTGCCGCTCAAGCACAGTTCCTCCAATTTGCACATTTTTTGTTTGGAATAGCGAACAGCATCTACCATCACGGAGACTCCATCGTTCGCTAGCTCATTTCCGCGCAGGACAAGCTTCCTGATTCTTCTCGCAGCAATGAGGCCCCCTATCTTCCGATAATTCTCCGTATTGATATTAATATCGCAAACCTCCAAATCAGTCATCATGGGAAGTTTCAACAGGGACTCAACCAACGTGTCGGCGTCTGAATCAAAAAGCGAGACTTTCGAGATGTTCACCGACTTGAGGGCTTGGAGCTCGCCGACCCGCTTTACGAGAGACGGGGTGTCGAAATGACAATATACTATCGAAAGTCTGAGAAGCGTGGTGAATCCTTTGAACGAATCGCATAGTCGTTGCATGCAGTTGTCATCTAGATATAATCCCTTTATGCATAGCTGCTGCAGTGCGGCGCTAGCAGAGACCGCAACCAATTGGATCAGTCCTGGAGCCCGTTCCTCCCATTCGCTTTCGTAGCCCAAAGACAGCGCACTAATCCTGTTGTGGCACGTTATCGCCTTGCCAAGCTCAACGCCTGCACCTTCGGGGAGATCTTTCCAGAGGTTGAGGCACTCGATCTCAGCTCCAGAGGCGAGAACCGAGGCCAGTGTGGAGACTTCGGCGGGGGTCATTTTCCAGTCGATTTTGAGTGCGTGTTCACTGTTGGTAACGAAGCTCGCGAGGCCGCAGAGTGAGGAGAATAGGTTGTGGTCTGGATCTGGACTGCCATTACTAGTACCAGAAGCTTCATTGTGCATCGCCTTCATACTGTGATTCACTTGATTGTAATTATAATAATTTCAGCCACAACGCGATTATTGGAGATTATGAATGTTATCGTCTGTCTGCTTACCGCCGCACAGCGGGGTTTTGGGGTTTTGGGGTTTTGGGGTTTTGG
>JARLHW010000019.1 GCA_031292075.1 Desulfosporosinus sp. | reverse complement strand
GTGTTCCAAAAATTCCGTATCTATCTCGGTATGTGGCCGCGTTCCAAAAAGAGACAATATGACGGGCAGACCCTTACAGCAACAAGAACGAATAACAGAGTAATCAGGCAGAGGATATGGTTTGTCGTAGACCAAAATGCTACTGAGCTCAAAAGAATTTACCGCAGTGTCAAAAGCGCGGTACTTGAGAAGTTCTCTCTTTTTCTGCACAACAATCAAGTCAACGATGCTGTCGATCATTTTAGCATCAAAAGAAGTCCGAGAAAGACAAGAGGCAGCCAATGCGCATGGAAGGGCTGCAGCCAAAGCAACACTGTCAGCGGAGAGGTCGCGGTCCAACAATGTGGGCACGACATCGCGTATAAGCATCCAAGCAGTATTCAACGAGTCTTGCATTCTATTCTTTTTGTTGTTTGTCAAAACAAAAAAAAATGACCGAATATATACTATGACTCAATAATATAGCGATTTACGTCATCAAATATCATAAAAAATGGCGAATGCAGAAGTGATACTCGCGAAACACACAGCCCTTTCTGCGGAAATATCGATGCTAAACGAGCTCGGAGACTTTTTGATCGAGGAAATACATCACAAGCGCAGTGCACCACCAAACAAAAATGGCAAGTGTATACTGCTCGACAAGTACTGTGTTTTGGACCCCTACTACAAAAACATCCTCTTTGCGGGACGCCACCACAGGAGTTCATTTGACCCCTTTCCTTCAGCATTCCAGTGCTATTTGGACGATGTGTTGTGCGACGAGGTCAGGTATATCGACCCGATGGATAAGGTTGATGTCGTCAAAGTTTACTATGGCCCGGAGAAACCTAAAGGCGTCTTCAACAAAGAGCAGTGGGCATTTGATGAAAATGAAACCGACCCGTCAAAGGAAATTGCCCTCTTGAAAAAGTACAGAGACATGCTCATCGATTTCATGACGCGCGCCGCAGCCGTTATTGAAAACGGTCTTTCCTCGAAGGATTCCGGCACGAAAAAAGTCCAAAAAGAGCTGAAGCGTTATACAGAACTCACAAAGGACCTATAACTTCCTCCCCACAACCAAAATTCTCAATTCTTTAAAAAAATGTCATTGATTTTGATCAAGACAACGAAAACCTTGTATTTTCCAGGATGTACTTGAGAACTTCTGGGTTGGGGGCGGTTGGCCAATCATCTAAAAAAAGTCTTGAAAACTTGATGTTGTAGCGGACCGCCAACTTCTTAAGGAGATCCAAACGATTGCCGTGAACAGCCGATTGGATGATTTTCATGCGAATTTGACGACGATCAGCCATCATTTCCAATTTCCAATCTTCTAGGTTCCCGAGCGTTCTGGTAGAAACGTTATTTGGTCCATGTTCGAGCCACATTTCCACAACTCGACGAAATTTAGTGGAACTTAGCTGAAATTCGCTGACCGAGCCGCCACGGGAATGCAGTTCTTCCAAAATGTAGAGTTCACTTTCCAAACCGCGTTTTAGGACACAATGAAACATGCGCTGGACATCGATAAGCTCCGTCCGAGCGACGACAGGGACCCAAGCATTTCCCGTAGTACAATAAACAGGAGCCAAAGGACCAACGATCTTTAAGAGTTCTATGATGGTCTCGGTTTCGTCGTGTGCAGCAAGTCGCGTGAAAACTCCAAGCAAATCACTTCCATGGTCTCCAAATTCCGAGATATGGTCAATTATGTAGGGAATGAAATGCAGTATCGTTTTGGCATCCAAGAGCAGCCCCCAAGATCTAATAATACCGCATTGGTTTTGTTTTACCATAGCGATCTGTGTTGGTATATTGGCAACCTCCAAGACTCGACCGCTAAAAATAACGTTATAGCGCGGTAGAAAACGACTGTTATCACTGTCGCCAATAGACACGGCAGCTTCTAAAATGCTTGGTATTCCAATAAGTAACATCTTTGCAATGTATTCTTCGTTGTGGCTGAAGCCAACGGCCCGTCCAAAATCTGGATGAAGATCATTACGTTTCATTTTCATCCATGCCGCAGCAACATCAAAATCCCCAAATTCACCAACAGAATAACTGGGGCCATTCTCGATAACATCAAGAAATGTCCGTTTGGTGTGATTAGTCCATCTCGACGCCAAAACAGAGTCGCATATTGCCTTGATTCCGCGCGAAACAAAACGCAAACGGAGAACAAGAATGAGCGGAGCGTTTTCGATAAAGAATTTGAAACCTGCTTCCATTGGGGGGTTTTTTTAAAAAATGATATATATATATATATATATATATAGTCTTCTGACGTGTATCTCTATTTAAACTTGTCATTGAGATATTTCAATATGGAGCGGTCGTCAGGGCAGATATATTTCAACAAATCACGTTTGAAACGAACGCCACAACGCTCCACGAGGTTGACGACAGTGTCTTTGAGACTGGCGTTTGCAGCATGATGTAGACAGAGAGGACCAAGTTCTGGATGGCGCTCCACAACCATCTCCATCTTCCAGCCATCCATTTTGTACAAGAGTTGCTCCATATGCTCATCGGTAGAGACATTTCTCTCGAGCCAGAGGTTCATAACTCTCGGATCCGACGTATAGATCATTTCAACGTCGTTGACATTGGCTCCACGAGAGTGCAACAGCAATAAAACTTCAAATTCTTGGTCGAGCTTGTTCCGTTTGAGCACACAGTCGAAAAGCTTCTGCACATTTATAACATCTGTGTTGGCGAGCACTGGCAGCCATTTACTGCCCCCATAGAATTCGTAGGTTTCCAATACATCCCGGTCAATAATCTGAAAAATACGGATCATGCGGTCGCTGTCGTCGTATTCAGCCAGTAATGACAGAATATCATGGGACAGGTTACCCATGTGTTCGACAAAGTACTGGCAAACCTCGTCGAACAGCGCGACAACAGTCCCATATTTTGTACCCCCATAAACCATAGACCGCACACCGCCATACGCTGCCAACACAGCTACTTGTGTAGCTACGTTGCCCTCTGCATAAGCCCAAGAGTCTGTTCGATATGCCTCTGGAATAAATGGAAGGTTATTGGATTCGCCAATCGAAAGAGCTCCACAAACGACAGCGCGACGATATTCACTCCAAGCGCCATAGCAAGATTCGCCCCATGCGATAAAACCCTCTATATACGCGGCATTATGAGTCCATCCAGCAGCTTCGC
>JARLHW010000002.1 GCA_031292075.1 Desulfosporosinus sp. | reverse complement strand
GGAAAACGGGTAATCCTAATATTTCCAAATACAGTCGACGACATCGTCGAGGCGCTTGACAGAGATACCTTGATGCCTATAACAGCCTCAACTTTTCGGCTTACTATGGAATGCCCTTCTGCCCGCGCCATCGACAGTGCTCTGGATTGCATTGTTACCCCAGAGGGCCAAATCTACGTGTTTGACGCGATATACATACATGGGGAGTCGGTTTGCAACCAGCCACTGCATAGTAGGCTGAACCTTGTTCCAATAATGCCGCAGCTATACGAAAAAATAGTCTACTATCCAACCAAGGAGCAAGGACTATACAAGGCGGCATTAAGTATAACAAGGGAGGATGGAAGACGTCTACTGCTTGTTGACGAAACAGCCGAGTACCGACCAAATTCACGAGCAGCAATGACATGGAAGCCACCACATCCGATAAATTCAGCAATTCTATGTCTACGGTGCGGCGAGGCTATGGCGATTGGCAACAAGGATGTCCCTGTGTTGCGTAAGATCGGCGACCTGGAACCTGGATCCAAGTACGAACATATGGGAGTTTACGTGTGTCTCTACAATACCGACACTGATAAATGGACAGTCTGCGAAAAGGCCAAGAGAAAAGAGGCGGTGGCTTTGTTTGGTGTCGATGAGGAACTAGATGGTGCCGATATCTTTGACATTACATGAAAAATAAAAAATAGACCCATGTTACCAATCCATCAACCCAACAAATATAGTAGCAGAAAAAATGGACCTGTTAAGCTTTGTTATGGCCAAGCCTGGATCAAAGGCATTCACGGGCCCGTATCAGGCATCGCAAACACCAAAGATACAGCACCCCCTCGGCCCTGGATTGGAAAATGTTGAGGACATGCCAATCCCGCAGTCTGGCCTTTCTCGTGCGCAGTGGTTTGAGGCCAACCGGTATAGGTCGCCTGAGGACAAGGTAGCTCGGGCCGCAGTGTGCAACCCGTCAGGCAAGCCATCGATTGGGTCTAATGAGCGTATGGTGCTTGGAGCGGAAAGAGACGACATGCTGGGCGCCCTGGTGCTCCGTGATCACAACTGGGTCAACTGGAACGACCCGGCGACAGAGCAGTCCGAGGATGTGGCAAGGATCTGGAATGCTCAGACGGCCGCGAGCGACGGACTGTGGGATTACAATTATGAGGTGTTCGTGTCTGAAGATGCGACGACTATTTGGACTTAGACTATTCAGACTTAGAGTTCCCCAAGATCAAATAAATAAATCGCTCTGTTAACCAAAACAATTCTTTTGTTACGTCAAAATGGCTGCATTAGTTGGAATTGCGGCTGTAGGAATTGGCCTTGTTGGTATAGCAGGCCTTTCTTCGATGAATAAGAAGAAATTGGCAACGACAGCACCGCGACGCCGCCAGGCAGATTTTGAAGACCTGCCTTCTGTGGCTGATACGCTTTACAATCCTCCTATTATGCCGGCCGTCCCGGCACCTGGCGGTGATAGTGTCTCAACCTATCGTGGAGCATCAGTCTACACCCCAGGCCTTATTGACCGATCAGGGTCAGCTATGTATGCCAACCCCTATATCGACGTTTCGTCCCCAGAGTACCAAGATCAGTCAGACTGGCAGCTCGACTGCGGTGGTCGCGATGGAGTCCCTGCCACCTGTGGACTAAAGTCTGCAAGGGATTCTGGCCACCGACCGCCGCTCCGGGGACAGCATCTCGCCGAATCTGTAGGGATGGTGGGTGACTATCTGTCCGAGGTACAGATGGACACGAGACGAGATGCTGAAGTGGAGATCAACGAAGACCCATGCCCGACACGCACATATCCAGACTACGGATTCGGCTGGGGCGAGCCATTGGAGTCGTCTTACATTCCTCACGGCGCTCATGCACAAACAGACTTGGAGTTCTGGGGGCCACGAGACTATGATGCAGAGCGTTTCCATAAGATCCCATCCTACCTGTTCAACAGGGAGCAGGAACTGAACGGCAAGGAGATCAACAGACCATGGGATGATTACACTATGCAATTTGACCAGGACGGCGATGAAAGAGATGTTGATTGGGGCACAGGAGCCAAATCTGGTAGGACGCCCGACGTCAAGTACCTGGCCGCCAATCGTTCCCAATCCTTTGCCACAACCACAAGACCCTGGGAGGAAAAGAAGTTTATGCCTCCTGTCGCGAACAGGGGAGGCTTTTCCATGCCGGCGCCAGAGTCTCTGATCTACTTTGGTGGCCACTCAGAGCCTGTTTACAATGCATTTAGCGGCCTGAGAAGTATGGGCTCTCGTAGTGCTCCGTCAGACGCTGCCGAAATCCAGCTCCCGGCGCATACAAGGAACCCCCAGCAGTATGCAGCCTACCATGGTGGCGCGGTGGGCAAGACCCAGAGCTACGGCGCTGAGGGGGTCAATCTTATTCAGGGCGGTAGGATGAACATGCATATAGACTACACTCCGCCGGTTGACCGCAGTGTCGGTATGGGCGGTGAAATGGCCGGAGGCCTCGAGATGAACCCCCAGTTGGAAAGCAGAGTTCGTCGTGTTGGAACACGCTATGCTCTGGGAGGTGATGACGACGGGTTGTTGCAGATCCCTGGTGTCTGGGACACCCAGGGTGCGCCGGCTTTCAGGATAGGGGTCAATGCGGGGCAAGAAACAAACCCAGCAGACGGCGGCTACATGCGCAGGACAAGGGTCAGAGAGAGACCGTTCGCCGAGTCTACGATTGGTATGGGCATGTCAAGCGGGCCAATCAGAATGGAAAACATGATGAGCGGAGCCCGTATCCCCAAGTCTGATGGTGCGCGCAAGGACTACAAGACTGTTGGAGGCGGTATTTCCGGCTGGATCGGCGGTGCAGACCCCCTTTCATTCAAGAAATCAACTATTTTCACCCTACCGGCTTCTGGAGGAGGAGCAACCAGTGGTGGCATCGCAGGCCCGAGGTCAGTGTTCACTGTTCATGGCAATAATGTTATCGGTACAAGGGGTGCTACCTACTCTGAGGAACCTACGATGGACGATGTAGGCGACGCCCAAAATGGGTCTTTGTATCGTAACATCGTCGGGAAGCGTTCACAGGAGGAATTAGATGATCTTTTTGAGGTAGAACACTCTTAAAAACAATAGAGCCATCCATACAAAAAAAAGAGAGATGTCAGAACCAGTCTATTGTGAACAAAGTACGACAAATCTCATCATCTTAATGGTGGTGGATATAGTAGTATCCTTTTTTGGTCTGTTGATGGCTATGCGGTGGCGAGCAAAATGCGGCGATAATTTCTGCTCTTGCAAGCCCAAGGACTCTCTGCCCTCGCCAGGTTCACAAACAGACCCTAAATCGCCTATTCAAGCACTTCCAGCCGGCGCCGTTGCTGTTGTCATTGATACCACAAATGAACTGCCACCGCCCCACCATCACCACCATTAAAAATTCAAATTTTAAAAGCATTACTCAAATCAAATTCTATCATTATGGAAAAGGAAAGAAAGACCATACGGGACTGGCTTGCCACAGAGCCACGAGAGCCGGATGAGGCACTGTTGGAGGCCATAAAAACCCATACCTACGTATACAAACAAGCCGACTACGATGGTATTGATCCTAGTTCAGGCAAGTCATTGTTGCCGGAAGGATTTCTTGTCGTCGTGAAACCAAATACTGCCTATCCGCTAGGCTTGAGAAGTGGTATGATCTACACCAGCGGAGAGTATCTCATATACAAGGCAGTAAAGTCGGATGGCTCTGTCGCTACTGCGCCTATTGATGGTTGTTTATGGGTAATATGTGATGCAAAAGCGGCGTGTCTGGCTTCATTTGAAGCAACAAAGAATCCAGGAGCTGCAAAGAACTTGCCGGCCGGAGCAGAGTGCTACAGTTCTTTCCGTGGGCTCAGCGATAGGTATCTAAAGTCGGTAAGGGGGGCAGGGATGCGGGTTGCTCGATCGCGACTTGTTCCAGCGACTACAGAAGGCCTTGCCAGTCTTGTTGGCCATGCCCCAATTGCAACTGCCACTGCAGTGCTGAAGAAAAAGAAGGAGGCCCCACAACCAGCAAGTCGAGTCGAACCAGAAGGTGATGACTGGAAGGCTAAATACGACGCGTTGTGGCGCTCAATGACTGGTCCACAAGAGGACTCGTTCAGAATGCAGCAGACCATCAACATCAAGGATACCCAGATAGCCCGGCAGGAAAGACGAATAACAGAGCTGGAAGAGGGGGCCAAAGAAGCAGCAAAAGCAGCACAGAGCAGAGTCGAGGAGGCCACCGCCATCAAAAATGCAGAGATCAGAGCGCTACCGACCAAGGAAGTGCTAGAAGCAAAGGACAAGCAAATAGCTGATTTAAGAACATCCCTATCTGTTATGGTACCACGCGATGATCTGAAATCAAAGGAGGCTACAATAGCATCTATGGAACAGAACATCAAGGTCATAGAGGCGGAACGAGATGCCAGACCTATTCAGGCTGACTTGGCCAAGATCAATGCGGAAAAACTGCATATCCAGGGAGAGCTCAATGTCTGTCAAGACAAGCTAAGTGTGCAAAGCAAGGAATGTGCAGCAACAATCGCTCAGATAACAAAAGAGCACGATGTCGCAGAAAAGGAATACAACAGCTACAGAACCTCAACGAACACTCAAATGAAGGATCTCGAATCGGCCCTGACAAGAACAAAGTTGGAGGCAGAAAGAAATACATTGGAGGCACAACGCCGCGAACGAGAATTATATGTTGACTGGGAGGGACGGAATGAAGCTATCACTGCAGAGGCGCAGCGGTTGCAACAGGAAAACGCTGCTGGCAGAGCCGAACTGGAAAGGTTGAGAAGAGAACTTGAAGAACCAAGATCCGCGCCAACAGCGGCGTTGGCACAGCTCCAGGCTGATGTGGCGAGGTTGCAACAGGAGAACGCTGCTGGCAGAGTCGAACTGGAAAGGTTGAGAAGAGAACTTGAAGAATCAAGATCCGCACCAACAGCGGCGTTGGCACAGCTCCAGGCTGATGTTTCTAGGTTGACCAAGGAGAATGAGCAAATACCCAAATTGACTGCCGATGTTCAACGACTGACTCAAGCACTATTGCGGCTCAGGAACGAACCAGTCCCCAGACCGACACGGAGCACCGATATTGATGCAATTTTAGGCGGGGAAGAGTATATTTGACTATTTTCGGCCAACAAAACGTCTGGTTGACGGATCATACCACCCAGCCTTCAACTGAGTGATCACAAAAACCAGTCCTGGATGTTCTTCAAAACCCTTGGGTTTTGGAGGGTACTCGAATTCCTGAGGAGGAAGACCGGGGAAGCATATTTTGCCTGTCTTTTGTTGTGTCTCTGAATCACTCATGGTGAAATTTAAAATGCACAAATCATGATGTCATGTTTATTTTTATCATTATGTCGTATATCGTTAATTGCGGCGATCTTTACTGGCCAACGTATTTGACTATAACGCTCACACCGCTTGGATTCAAGCCATACCTGAAAAATCTTTTCAGAGTATTGATATCGGGACGTTCTCAACGCAATTCGCCAATCTCGATGCTCGATCCGACGTTGCTACACGGCATTTTTCATACGTTTGTTGATGAACTTTGTCAAAACTTTGAATTCGTCCCTGGTTGGGATTCGTTCATATTTGAACCGCCACATCCTACCCTTTTAGCTCAAGCAAGAGCAACACACAAGAAAGAGTATCGCGACACCCACAAGGACGATTGGAAGCAGATGAAACGTCGATCAAACAAGAAATTTTTTTGAAAAGAAAAAAAAAGGGACATCCTTGTTATACTTTCAACAGAGGTTTGAAAATCAACCAATAGAAGAGAGCAACACCGAGGCCAAAGTAGAGCGTTGAAACGACAGAGACATAGCCGCCGAATAGAGGGATCCACGAGTCCGGATAGTGCCATTTCTTATCGCCATTGTGGAACTGCTTGCTGATCTGACCAGCAATGCCCTCTATGGTCACAGCGACCAATGTGGCACCCACGATCTGGACCCAGGGATTTACGCCTCTGCGGCCTGCATAGTCAAAGAGCATCGTGGCGCCCACAGTACTCCAGCCGTATATGTTGCCCACTGTGGCAATAATAGGCACTTTCCATGTCGGATTGACGATGGCCCAGTGGTCTCTGTCAACAAGGAGCTCATTTATAATCCCTGCAAAGGCGCCTATTCCGTAAGCCGCTGCATATCTAGTAATTTGTTTCATTGGGGGGTTTTACCTAAGCCTCTATATTTGGAATAGAGTCTGTTCTACGCAGCAGGAGCTTTCACTTCCTCCTCATCCTCGTCTTCATCTTCGTCTGCGGGGTTGTAGTCAGCAGGAGGGATCTGAAGTTCCGTACCGTCGTCTTCCTCCTCCTCTTCCTCATCCTCCTCCTCTTCCTCGTCGTCATCGAACTCGTCACCCTCCTCGGGGACGTAATCCTCATCTTCCTCCTCGTCGTCCTCCTCAGGAAAAACGATGTCAAGGAACTTTGATGTTGTCGATGTTGGTGCAGGGGCTGCCATATCTCGGTGAATTTTATGTTAGCACATGACAACAAATTATTTTTCGCGAGGAAAATGCAATCGCAAAACGCTACCACATACGCTGCCCGGTTGGAACGCTATACCAAACAGCGTGACGAATGGATCCATAACCTGCAAATACTGTTGACACCCCCGGTTGAACAGACCATGCGGAAGGTATGGGAAACCGCGCAGCTCTATGTTGAGATAGACCCAAAGAAGGTTGACATCGACACTGCGTATGCGAGGGCTTTAGCGTTGTCGCGTATGTGGACAGATCAGGAGATCCGTATTGAAATCGGAGAGAAAAGGACAGACGATGCCGATGTCTCTCTACAGATGGTGGTCAAGTCGCATGCGACTGTTTTAGCCCTGGCAACGGCTCGACGTTGCCGTCAAGTCATTTCCGTCCCTTCTGTAGTCAAGTTCTTCAGATCTGTATTGGAGCTATGCGCCATGGAGCTCTCTCAGGCCGAGTTCTTCTGCACCTATGATATCGATATGCGCGCCAAGGTGCGGCGTTGGATAGACCAGATCATCAGTTCACAGGCAACCGCCATTGTTCCGGTCGGCATGTTTGCCAGGGCACCTTCGGCTGCAGAGGACCACCCGAGGATCAAAGCGCTACAGAGAGCCATTGAGCGTGTTGAAGCCGAGTATGGCGGCGACATTCCGATGCAACAGCTAGTTTCAGACGAGCCTATTGAACCAAAGAAGGAGCCTGTTGTCGTTATCCCGTCGTTTCAGCAGGCAGAGGTGGAGCCAGAGCCAATGACAAAGACACCCCCTCCTTCACGCGCAACCACTCCTGAGCCTGAACCTGTTCATGTCCCAATCCCTGAACCAAAACGTCTTAGCGAAGATGAAGAGGAGGAGACTTTGGACATCACCGTTCCTGAAGCAAAGAAGGAAAGGACAAAGAGCCCAAGGCCAAAGGAAGAGGAAGAAGAAAGCGAGGCAAGTTTTGAGAGCGATGGTGATGAGCCTATTTAAGGAAAAAATTCACAGGGCTTTAATGTGTTTTCTTATGGTGGTGATGGTGGTGGTGTTTCTTAGAAGGTTCAATCGATTCGTCCCATTCACCATCGGATCCCCAGTCGCCCTTGGTCGCATCGTCCATTAACTTGACATCCAGCGGGACAAATGTGCCTTTCTTTCCCTTTATCTGTTGTGTCAATGCCTTGGCTGTAGCAGCATCCTCTTCTGGGTCGGAATCCGCGAATTCTTCATTTCCATGAGCCCATACGTCAGGATGGCCCATTTTGAAATAGCCGCGATCCTTGGCCTTGTACCAAAAGATGTTTGAAGTAATGTCGTACGAGTTTGCTCGACAGTCTATGACCATAACTTTGTGGTTTTCAGTGCATTTGAAGAAGACAGTCTCAAACTGAGCATAGCTTGCAAAACATCCACCAAAGTTCTCATAAATAAGCTTGCGAATCTGGGCATTTGATTCCCTGGTGAACACGGCGATATCGATTGAGCCTCTAAAACCTTTCCGTAGCTCTATGAGGTACTGGAGCATGAGAAAAGTATAAGTTTTGGACCACCTCCCGTTGTAAATTGTCGAAATCATAGGTTTCGATTTCCATATTGATGGGGTTAGATGCCCGATATCCTCGAACAAAAGCAGTGTCGGGGGACAAACCGCATTGTATTTTTCAGCGAGTCTCTTTCTTTTCTCCTGCATTCGAATGTCCTTGAGCATATTCAGCTCATCAAACTCCTCAAGACAGTAATGAACTAATCGCTTTGGGGTGTACCTGTCCCATTTGTGGTCTTCATCTATAGTTCCAGAGTATATCTTTGCATCATACACCCTTTTCCTTATATGCCAGGCAAAATCGCGTCCACAGAAACTTTTTCCTGTTCGTCTGCCCCCAGCAAAGAGTACTGAGGCATAGTCTGGTAGCTGTGTGCCAGGATCAAACTTGCGCAATTTGAGTTCTGTCGTCATATGTTGTTGGTTATTTGAGTAGAAGCTATTTTTTGAAAAACTGGAATACAAATCATCAAAGCATTGTTTGTGTGTTAATTGTTGGTGATATACAAAGACATCTTCGTGTGTTTGTCGCGAAGATCAGGATTGCCAATCTTTTTGCGGATAGACACGCCACGCGCATATTCATAACACGTCTGGACTGCGGGATCGTATTCCGCCAGACTGCATTGAACGTTACGGACCTTGCGGTCTTGTGTCCACGACAACGATATATCTGTAATCTCCTCCCACGGACCACTCATTTCATGAATGGAAAAACTAAAAAAATAGACTATAGATATTTCAATAACCCGTCACTATGAAAATAATCTTTATAGCCACTGCAGTCATGGCAGTCGCAGTATGTATAGCAACTTCAGTCATTGCCAGTAAAGTGGATTGTAAATCGACACAGAAAGGGAAGGATGCCTATCATTGGGCCTGGGCCACTGCTGTTGTTAGTGCCATTGTTGCTGCTGGATCGGTTGCGGGGGTCGTTTTTCTATGAAGTAAATTAGGGATAGTTGCTGGGCAGCACAGAAAGCGTTCGTTGAGGAATGCCAGAAATGCTACTTGTTGTTCTATAGACCGACTCGGCGACATCGAGTAGTTCCTCCTCGGATAGAGAAGCACCCTGGGCAACAACGTCTACCTTGGTAATAGCTTTGACCAGTGAAGCGTATTTGAGTAACAAGCCCAAACAACGAAAGGCGGTTCTTTTGGCACTGGGTATGTCTCGAAAGTCTGTTGGATATGTTTCCCACTGTTCTTCAATCATATTTTTACTTGATAAACCATAGAAAATTATATTGACTGACAATATACACGTCATATAAATTAAAATGACTTGTGTGGATAGTGCACACAGTGTAGTAGAATGGGCTTCTATACCCACAGACCCTGTAGCAATAACAAACTTGCGAGCTGCAGTGAACAAGTTGTTGGCCAGAAAGGCTATCGCAGAGAGAAACAGCTACTCATTAGAGACGCTTCAAGACGAATGGGGGGAGACGGTTAACGTGCGCAAGGCCTTGTTTTACAAAACCACTACGGGTTTGTTGTACCCAAAGCACAAACCGATCATCGCTATCTGGAAGGCCCTAGTAACAGACTACTGCACATGGCATGAAATTACTAAACTTGAGCAGATTGTTGCATTATGGGAAGACATTGTAGATGCCTTTATATCCTGCCCAGACTTTGATAGAGCGGTTGACCCGGAATTCAGAGCTTGGATTTATGGTTGCATGTGTAAGTTTGTGCTTCAGAAGAAGAAGGAAGAGTATTCACCAGAGCACCCCGCCTATCTGATGGCCTAAGTATTCGATTCCGCATCAACCATATCTTCCTCGACTTCGTCTTCCTCGGCCTCGAGATCGTGAAAGGCGTGGCATGTTTCGATGGCAGTCAACACACGCATCAATGCCTTCTCTCTTTTGAAGTTAGCCCAAACAAACAGCCCAATAAAGATCCAACATAGCCCAAAGCACATAAGGAGAAACTTGTAATGCAGATCGACGACCTGCGAGGCGGCAGCGGTAGCACATGCGTCCATAGTCTTTGCTAAATTAAGAAGAATTATGATCAATATTACATCATATTTTTTATATTTTGCAACTCTAGAAAAAGAAAAAATGACTACAGTGGTCAAGCGGGAAGAGCCACCCGCAAAGCGGAGGAGACCAAACGACAAGAATGTCAAGCAGATGCCGCCTACACTGCAAGAGGAGTTGGCTCGTATCAACCGGGATATCAACAACTTTGAGGGACAGATCGCCGCAAACGCCGCCGAGTTCCAAAAGGTCAGATCTGCCATGTTGACTGGAATCGTCTCGTACGAGGGCATCCGAGCAAGGGACAAGATCGAAGAGCTTACGAGCAAGCTCAATGCGCTCCGCGAAGACCGCGAAAAGGCCATGAGCCGTATGGACGAGGCGATCTTTGAAAATCTCAACGCCAAAGAGGACAGTGCCATCAAGAAGGAGGAGGAAGGCATGTACTGCAAAGGTGGCTG
>JARLHW010000199.1 GCA_031292075.1 Desulfosporosinus sp. | reverse complement strand
GGGCTATGGGCTGGGTGACGAAGGCGTCATGGCCTTCTCCGAGGACGGCATCGAATGCCTCCGGGAACTCATCGAGATCCACAAGGCAAACCCGAAAGTCGATCAGGAATAGGCCGCCGGCGGTCTACGCCGGATGGATACGACCGGGTAAACCGGACGAAGAGAGGATGTTGATCCGGTTTCACTTTTCGAAGCCCGCCTACAGAGCTATTTTACCACCTAACGTCACTGATGGCGGAATTGCTCTTACGGATTGGTTACGTTGACCACATCGTCCGAGACTAGTCAATCACTAATTTTTCGGGTCGCCTCAGAACTCGCAAAGATCTGCGGAGTCATTTGGGGATCGTCGCTAACACACAAGGAATTTCCCGATGGAATCTGGGCCGAAAAAACTCAAGGAACTTTTCGATGGGCGGAAAATATTCAATATCCCGTCTTATCAGCGGGCTTATGCCTGGGAAGACAGCCGTCAACTTCCAGATTTAATTGAAGATATTGACAATCAGTCAATCGGGCGCGACTACTTCCTTGGTACAATTCTGTTTCAGGAGCATTCCGAAAAGCAAGCGGGATTCGATCTCATCGACATAGTCGATGGACAACAACGTATAACTACAATCATCATTTTAATGAAAGTATTGCTCCAAAAACTAAAGGAACTTATGACGAATGATGATTTCATTACGCATGGACTCGATCTGTTGATTGAAACTTACATAAACAATAAAAGCCGCCCAAAACTAAAAGAACTGTTGCCAGATAATGACTTTTTCTTACATACATTATAGGTGACAATAACGGTAAAGATTATATTGAGACTCCATCACAAAGACGACTATATATGGCCAAACGTTATTTCCAGAAACAACTGGAAGGCCGTACAATTGACAATCTACTAGAACTGAAGAGCAAACTCGATGAACACACCAAGGTTTTGACCTATTCGGTCACCGAAACAGCCGAGGCGACTCTGATCTTCGAAACCACAAACGACCGTGGCAAGGGTCTGACCAATCTGGAAAAGATCAAGAGTTTTCTAATGTACAAGACGTACCTTGCAGCCAGCGACGACACTGAGAAACACCTAGACTTAATCCGGCAGCGCTTCTCTGAAATATTCCGGGACGTGGAAATGTTCGATGGACAGTTGGAAGAGGACACTGTTCTCCAATATCACTGCATCGCCTTCGAAAGCTGGACTGACAAAGAGCACTATCAGCAGCCAGTGAATTTTATTCGTAACAAATTAAACCCCCTAATAAAGCAGGGAAAAAAGATAGAAGCCCTGAAATTTATCGAACGATTTAGCCTTGAGTTGAGAGAAAACTTCAGGATAATGCGTGAGCTCCTGGGATGCAGCGTCGCTAGCTACAGGGATTTAGTATGCATGGAGCGCATCGCTAATTTTTATCCTTTGCTTCTTAAGAGCTATAAATTTGACGATACGGATTCGAAGGATAAATTTAAAATAATCTGTAGGTTGCTTGAGATATTCAGCTTTCGCGTGTTTGCTGTTCAACAGAATCGCTCGCATACGGGCCAAGCAAGCATCTACACAATAACCAGAGATTTTGTCGGGAGGTTTGGCCCACTCAATGAGAAATTGATCAAACTTGTAACAGACTACAGTTCACGAAAGTCCTTTAGAGACGCCTTAGGTTCCAGTTCTTTATACGAATGGATGGGCAGTCGTGATCTCTGTTATCTCATATGGAAATATGAAAACCACTTACGGGAGAAAGAACAACCTATTTGCGCGAGCATGTCAGAAGATGAGTTCCGGAACACCGACAGAAAGACACGCCTCACAGTAGAGCACATCGCGGCTCAGACGCAGAACGGGATTGTTGCAGATACCTCGATCTTGCCCAAAATGGATGAGAAATTTGTAGAAAACAACCTTCACAGGCTGGGTAACCTGACGTTTGACCCTGCGTCGGCTAATTCATCAAAGGGAAATAATAAGGTTGTGATCAAGAATTCTAAATATTTCTCAAAGGCACCATATAAGACACAGAACGAGCTTGAATCGTTTCTCGTAAAATCAAAATGGACTAGCCAGTCAATAGTGACTCGTGAGGCGAAAATCGTCAAATTTTGCATGAGTTTTTGGGATCCGGAGGGCGTCGTTGACTGAGGAGTTGGCAATTTCGGATCCTGATCGAATGTCCCGTGGCCCGCCTCAGTCGGCCGGCCTTTCAGCGCAACGTCCGTTGTCGGGATTCGGCGCTGATCCTCGGAACGACGATAATGGGCGCGAAACAGTAATGACGGGCCGGAAGCAGAATGGTCTGCTGTCGGACGGAGAAATGGGGCAACCGGACACTACCGACGAGCCCGGCTTCGGCACGGTCTGACCCATTTCGGCCGTTCGCCGAGCCGCTACTGGCCTGCCGCGCGTTATCTCTGGAGACCCCCGCATCCCCTTCGATTGGAGCCGCAGTCTGAATCCTGCGGACCGGTCAGGAACGGTCTGGCTGGATAGGCGGAAAACGGCCGGCAAAACTTGTGGACCTGTTTCGACACATCTGTCTTCCTAGCGTGAAGCTAGAACTGAAATCCGCATCCAATCGCAATTTCGGGCAAGATTTCTGGCCATCACGAAAGGAACGCCATGCATCCGGACACTGAACGCCCCGTTGCCCTCGTGACCGGATCGACTTCGGGGATCGGTGTGGCTATCGCTCGGCGCTTGGTCCGGGAAGGTTACGCGGTCGTCCTCCATTCGCGCAGTTCTG
>JARLHW010000198.1 GCA_031292075.1 Desulfosporosinus sp. | reverse complement strand
CATCCTTTTCTGATACATCAAGTAAAAACACATGTGGCAAAAATCGTTCAAAACGAAATAATTTTGACTTATGCGGCAATTATTATTGTCATTTTGTTGAGCTATGCGTTAGCGATGGCGCTAAAGGCATATTATCTCAAAGAGGAAATTATAATATAAACAGCTAAAACATTACAACCATATAAGAGATTACAACACATATGCTGAGATCAGAAAACTGCCAGTACCTCTTGCTTCCAATAACATATACGAACAACAATATCAGATGCATCGTTTCGCCGCTAACTACTACAAAAAACCTGTAGCTGTGACTGACTTAGGGCTTGTATCTTATAATACCACCTCGCGTTCGCACGCGTAATATGATATGAGGTTCTTCCATCTATTTGGAGGGAAGCATGGGAAGGTTAACAAAGGCGGTTGGACATCTTTCGGAGGACGAGATTAGACAGAGAATACGGGAGGCAAAGACACCGTGGATCTCTCAGAAATGGCTGGTCATTATGCATGCGACGGTTGATCCTAAACCAGCCAAAGAAATTGCTCTCCATGTTGGAGTGGGAAAGGGAACCGTTCATAACCTGATCTCCAATTATAATCGGTTCGGGCCTGATGTCGTTGAAGGTGTTGGACGCGGGGGTCGACGAAACGCCCACCTGACACGTGAAGAGGAGGCCGAATTCATAGCGCCTTTTGTTGATATGGCTCAGAAAGGTCAGATAGTGGTAGGGGCTCAGATTGGAAAGATTCTAGAAAAACAAGTGGGGCGTCCACTACATCACTCGATCATCTATCGACTCCTGGATCGCAACGGATGGCGTAAAGTGGTTCCGCGGCCTTTTCACGTCGATTCCAAGAAAGAGGCCCAGGAGGAGTTTAAAAAAAACTCCCGGGGAAGATAGCGGAGATCCTTGCGGACCGAGATCCGGAGGACAAAAGGCCTGTGGCCTACGTTCCCCAAGATGAGGGTCGATTTGGTCGAATAAGTGAACCACGCAGATGCTGGGCTCCGAAAGGGATACGACCTGAGGTTCCCCAACAAATAATTCGGGAATATCTCTATGTTTACGCCGCTGTGTGTCCTGCTCTGGGGAAAATGACCGCTCTGCTACTCCCTTGGGCGAACACTGAGATGATGAATATCTTCCTTGAAGAAGTATCCACGGATTTTAGTGAGTTCTTTGTCATCATGCAGGTGGATCAAGCAGGCTGGCACAATTCCGAGAATCTGAGAATTCCTGAGAACATACGCCTACTTCCTCAGCCATCTCACAGTCCCGAACTCAATCCAGTGGAACACGTATGGGACGAACTTAGGGAGAAGGCGTTTCCTAACCTGGCTTTCAAATCTATCCGGGAGGTTGAGCAGGCTTTATGTAGGGAGATTGATCGTCTTCAAAACGACCCAGACCGGCTTCGCTCCCTAACAAATTTTCCTTACCTAAGAATTCCTTGTTAGACTGCACAGTGGTATAAGAACAGTAATTATGTGTTGGATTTGTTTGGATTGGGGTGCTCAGATGCGCTAAGGCACAGGTCAAGTGATTACAGTTCAGAATGGATGAATAATCTAGCAATGTTAAAACATGTTGAGTTTGCAATGATTTATCAAAGCTTATTCAAAAGCATTCCTAACAATTGGATAAAAATAGGAGTGTTACATTTGGGCAAGAGACGTATAACTTCTTTCAGTAGTGAAGTTGTATTTTATGCTTTGAATCAGGCTGCTTATAAGGAGATTGTAACGAAGTTACAGGATTTTCTAAAAACATTACCTGAAGACGTTGTATTCACTTTCGAGGAGAACCGCGGCTAACAACGCCATAGTTACGTTTCGTACTTCTGCCATGGGATGGTGGTTTAGACTCACATTCCGCGCCCCTGAAGGGTATTTTGTGAGGATTTTCCCTTGCCCCATTTTAGGAACCGTGAAAGAGCTAAATTCTTAGATCATCGACGTGCCCTCCGTGTTTGGTGAGCCTG
>JARLHW010000197.1 GCA_031292075.1 Desulfosporosinus sp. | reverse complement strand
TGCGTGGTAGTGGGTTCTAGTCAAATTCACTATACCAAACAAAAGAGGTGTTTTCTATTGTCAATGCGCATATCAATGTAGTACTTTTTCTTTTAACACCAAGGTTTTAAGCAAACTTTCGCTCTGCGAAAGTTGAGTTATAACATAAATCAAGAAAGGGGAAATTTCATAACCGCTCTACTTTCCTTAGAAAGTTAGACTGTGGGGTACACATTAATTTAATTATACGAGGAGTGACAATATGAATCGAATCGACACAAGTTTTCTGAAAAATATCCAGAGAAGAAGAGCTTTATTTGCTATTCTCCCGGCTTTAATCTCAATTTCCCTGTTAGGTTGCGGGACTCAGTCTCCTACCGCGAATGTAGTTCCGACGACAAATGAAAAAGTTGTCCAAGCGGTTGGTGCAGAAAACGAATATGCCGACGTCATTAAACAAATTGGTGGCAAATATGTTAATGTTACGGCTATCATGAGCGACCCCAGTGTCGACCCGCATTCTTATGAAGCGGATACTAAAGATGCATCTGTCGTTAGTAAGGCAACTCTTATTGTCCAAAATGGCCTCGGCTATGATGATTTTATGGCTAAACTTGAAGCAGGTTCCACCAATTCAAATCGGATTGTCATCGATGTCGCCAAAGAGCTGAGCTATTCTGACGATACGAAAAACCCGCATCTTTGGTACAAACCGGATACGATGCCTAAAGTGGCGGCGCTGATTGCCAAGGATTTGGAAAAACAACTGCCTGATCAAAAACAATATTTTGAAGACCAGTTGACGCGATTCAATAATTCATTGAAAACATGGACTGATGACCTTAACCAGCTTCAGCAGGCAAATGCCAAAACTGGGGTAGCGGTTACCGAACCGGTTTCCGATTACTTGTTGCAGGCAGCGAATCTGGACATAAAAACGCCTTGGGCATTTCAGGCCGCAATTATGAATGGTACTGATCCTTCCCCTCAGGATGTGAAAACACAGCAGGATCTCTTTAACAACAAGCAGGTAAACGTTTTTATTTATAACACCCAAGCTGTGAGCGATGCGACGAAAGCCTTACTGAGTCTTGCCCAAAGCAACAACATTCCGGTTGTCGGAGTCTACGAAACGATGCCTCCTAACCACACCTATCAAACGTGGATGGAAGAAGAAACTATAAACATCTTGAAAGCATTGAAAAACGGCGTTTCGACGGAGACTCTCTCATGAAAAGCACAGAAAAATTTAGAACAGGCGATGCGATCCTGTCGATAGACAATATACGTGTTCAGTTTGATCAACGATGCGTCCTTAAAGATGTCAATGTTCAGGTTTTTCCCGGAGAGTTTATCGGGCTGATCGGCCCGAATGGGGCAGGAAAATCTACCCTATTTAAAGCGATTCTCGGGCTAATTTCACCCACACAGGGAAGTGTTCGTGTTTTGGGTCGGACGGCCAAAAGGGGAGACCGCTTGATCGGTTATGTACCGCAAAAATTATTTCTAGATCCCAATATTCCCTTAAGGGGGCGCGACTTGGTGGCTCTCGGACTAGACGGACATCGCTGGGGGATTCCTCTTCCCCGTAAAGAGAGAAAGAAACGCGTGGATGATATGCTCAAAGCAGTCGATGCCTATCGTTTTGCCGATTCTCCGGTTGGACAGTTGTCCGGTGGTGAGCAGCAGCGGTTGCTCATCGCCCAGGCCTTGCTAACAGATCCTCAACTCCTGCTCCTGGATGAACCGCTATCCAATCTGGATATTAAAAGCGCTTACGAGGTCGTTAATCTGGTTTCACACATTGGGCGAGAAACGGGCGTAGCTGTTATTTTGGTGGCTCATGACATGAATCCTTTGTTGAGCGTAATGGATCGGGTGTTATATCTGGCGGAAGGAAAAGCAGTCATGGGCAGGGTTGAAGATGTTTTTCGCAACGAGGTGCTGAGTGGGCTGTATGGATATCCGGTGGAGGTTCTTCATTTGAACGGACGAATCATGGTGGTGGGTGGCAATAACTCCGAGATCAACGGTTACCCGTTGGAATGTTATTGCTGTACATCGGAGGCTGCTACATGATCCATTTTCTAAACCTATTATTTGCTCCCGGGTTCTTTCAAAATACCCAAGTCATGAATGCGCTGCTGCTGGGAGGCGTCGTGGCGGCAATATCTGGCGTGGTGGGGGTATT
>JARLHW010000196.1 GCA_031292075.1 Desulfosporosinus sp. | reverse complement strand
GTGCCTCTTCATTGACTCCCATCTTCTAATCGTTCTTAATCTGTGTAATCTGTGTAATCTGTGGTTCCCCGTTCAGAATTCCCCAAGGCGTATTTACAGTGTTTTTCCTTGTAGGTATAAAAAAATGCGGGATTTTAGGTTATAACTTAATATTTTCGACCACGACTGCTTAGCTTTTAATAGACATTTCGGGTATTTTATGAACTGTGCAGTTCTTGCAGGAATATTTAGGTAACTTATTGAAATATATTAAAGATCCCGTAAATCATTTAACCGATAGAAACCCTTTGAACGAATGGTCAACTGTTTAAGAAAGTAATAGTTCGGTGCAGAATATTATGAACCTCATAAATTATGCTGACACTTAGGGAAATAGTTCAAATTTCAATATAAAGAAGGAATGATATTGTGGAAAAAGACAAACTAGTGGAACTTATGGGATGGGAAAAAGAAAGATACGAAAAAATCAAAAGAGAATATTTTAAAAAATATTTATTAAAGAACGGATTAGAAGTTACTGAGGAAAATATCAGACTTGCTGAATATGAATTTGATTTTAATTCGGATGAGTTAAAACATGATATTAACCAAAGTAATATGCTCAGTCTAATTGTAGATGGAAATGAAGTTGTTTCATACGTGTTAAACGATACGGCTATTCAGTTAAATTTTTCAACAAGTGATTCCATAGAGTTTTTTGTAGACCAAAAAGGTCACATCCAAACCAGACTTCTAAAACAAAATTGAATACGAGAAATTTAAATCACTCCACCGAAAGTGTAGTTCAGAAAGCTTTAACAAGAATTGATCGGCGTTGGCTTAATGTTTGAATGTTTATTGTTCATTTGAAGGTAATAGAGAAATACTTGTCGAATCTTAACTCATGCAAGGAAGACAGAGGGGACGGCCATAGTCCTAACCCGAAAAGTCCGAACGAAACTATTCAATTAGAAAAGGGGTACTTAAAATGATTGATCTGCCAATATTTTGTAATACTTGTGGGGCGATTTTCCCTTCAGGTATATTTGTGGAGAATTTAACCGATGCCATGATTGAAGATATAAGTGGTACTTGCCCTTTTTGTGGAGGATTTGGTCAAGTCCCATCAGATGTTTACAATTTTATAGGACGCACAATCGGACTTTTGACTGCCCCAGATATAACAGTGAATGAACTTAACAAATTAGCGATAATTTTGCAAAAGTATCAGGATAAAGAATCGGGTGTCAATGACATTAGGCAACAGATTCATCAAGAGGTTCCCCAATTAACTTCTATAGTCGATCTATTGCCTAGTCAAGAGATTTATCAATACATACAAATTATTCTTTTTATCATTACCATAATAATAACCTTAGCTTTGGAAGATCAACTAGAACCCATAACAACTGAAAATATAATTGAAGAGTTATATAATCGTCTAGCCCCCTCTAATCCACATCCGACTGATCTACCCAATGAAAAGAAGGACAAAAGCTTTCAAGTAGCCAATGTAGGAAGAAACGAGTTATGCACTTGTGGTAGTGGGAAAAAGTACAAGAAATGCTGTGGAACTATTCTTTAGCGAATAGTTCCTTCTTTTCTAAAATGCCCATTTTCCTTAACACCCGTGTTGTATAGTGAGTGCTTTTCAGCATGTGGAGTCCTTAAACTTAAATCAAATCATTTTAGCTCCGCCATCAGTGGGGCTAAAATGATTTGTAGTGCAAACTTGCATCCACAAACTCTTACTGTCTTGGGGCACTGTCAAGGAAAGTGATAATCGGAAACGGTGGGGAGATTTTCCATAGTTACCATTAGTCTTAACAGGTTCTCCATAAGTTGGTCATGGAACACTCACAATTATGTATTATTATAAAAATTGCAGTTGAAAATTATCCGCTAATTAAGTAGGTAATGTAATAACTTGATTTCAATCCAGCTTTTAACATGATGGTTTTAATAGAAATGTTGGAAGGCGGTGCGTATGGTGCGTAACTATTAATATGAATGTAGCATTACATACGATCACTCAAGATCAAGAAACTGCCATTCTAGGTTCCTAAGACGACGAAAGAGTTGTTTTTTTTAGATTGACTTTATTCTAACCGAACCTCAGACCTGTTAAAAGTCAAAACAAGGCTAAAAGCGCGATTTGCTTTCAGTCTCGTTTTTATGAAACAAAAGAGAGTATAGGTGATTTTTATGCCACACCGCGGCATAAATTCAGTTTATACCGATCAGCATTTAATAACGAAAAGGGGATAATGATGTTAAAAATCAAAAAAGGCTTTCTAAGTTTCATGAGCGTAGCCACAATTCTAGGAACAATGGCCACTAGTGCGCTTGCAGCTAGTACGCTAGTACCGCCAAGTGCTGTAACTCCAGGAGTATTATCAACTACTAGGATTGCTGGGGCTGACAGAGTGAAAACCTCTGTGGCAGTAGCGGATGCAGGGTGGACTCAGTCAGACTACGCAGTAATTGCGTATGCTTGGGATTTCCCAGACGCCGTTAGTGCTACTCCGTTAGCTTACAAGTATAGTGCTCCAATCTTGCTAACTGATACGGCAAACTTAAGTTCTAACACATCGGCGGAACTTACTAAACTCCAGGTAAAACATATATTAATCGTCGGAGGCACTGGCGCCGTTTCCGATAATGTAGCATCACAAATAACGGCAGCAGGCATGGACGTGCAGCGACTAAGTGGTGCTGACAGATATGCAACTTCAGTGGCAATAGCAAACGCAGTTGGCAATACAGGATCCATTGTAGTAACCAATGGATACAACCCATATGAAGCACTATCAATATCTCCGATCGCAGCTAAAATGGGTATGCCTATTATCCTAACGGCTAGGGACTCCGTACCATCAGAAATTTCTAGCTATCTAAGCCAAAACACTATCACTCAAACGTATATCTTAGGCAAGGCAGATGGAACAACACCTGATGATGGGGTAGCTGATAATTCAGCATTTCCTAACCCCACGAGAATTACAGGAGCCAATATATATGAAAGAAATGTAAATATAAATAAGCTGTTTAGCAGCGACCTAAACTTCTCCAAGGTATATCTGGCAACCGGAAAAGCTTTCGCCGATGCCTTAGCCGGTTCAGCTCTGGCAGCAACGACTGGATCGCCGCTAATTTTCGTAGACAGTGATATGCCTCAAGTAGCAAAAGATTTCTTGTCTTCAGAAGCAAGTTCAGTAACCAGCGCATGTGTTTTAGGTGGCACTGGAGCTATCTCAGATAGCACGGTCCAGACAGTTGAATCTTTACTAGGGTCTAGTGCTCTAACCACTTCAACTACTCCCGTAACTGGCACTGGAACCAGAGGTGCCATCAAAACTGCAATGGATGGACTAGTGACTGCAGGTACAATTACCCAAGCGCAAGAAGATGCCGTTCAAAGTGCAGTTAAAAGTGCACGTCAAGGGGGGACCCAGGGCGGAATTAAAACAGTAATGGATGGTCTAGTAGCTGCAGGCACACTTACCCAAGCTCAAGAAGATTCTATCCAAAGCGCACTTGCAGCAGCCCCACAGGATGGATCAGCAAACGGTGGGTATAAAAGAGGAGATAACAGCGGATTTAAAACAGTTATGGATGGACTAGTAACTGCAGGTACAATTACTCAAGCGCAAGAAGATGCTATTCAAAGTGGATTGAAAAGTGGCCAACAAAATGAATTTCAAAGTGGATATAAAACAGCTATGGATGGACTAGTATCTGCAGGCACAATTACTCAGGCACAAGAAGACGCCATCGAAAGCGCAATTACATCAACTACTTCTACAGTTGCTCCTAATTAGCATTGTTGATCATAGGGTAAGTTCTGCTAATCAGTCCACACAGAGCTATCATCACTACACCCAGACAATTTACCGGGTGTAGTGATGTTTTTAATTTATTGTTTGGGGTTACTAGTGCTACTTACGGCAGCATATATATTGATGGGACAGGAAAAAGAAATTCATCAAATCAGCAGCTTACCAATGCAAAATAAAAACTTCATCCACAGAAGATAAGATAAAGAGCTAGGCTCTATGAATTCGGGCTTAGCTCTAATACTTTAAAGTGAAACGCTGATCAAGGTTAAAAAACTTCAACCAGCGTTTTTATGTCGAATGATGGATAAAATTGTTTTACTAGCACTACATATTGCTTGGATTCGATTATTAAGTAGGAAAGTATTGGTTTTCATTTATGGGATGATTAGTGTATAATTAAAGCGAATGCAAATAATATGCATTTGCATAACCAAGTTGAAATATCACTTTCAGATTATTCCATACCCAGATGAGTTCTTAGCAATGTCGTCTTGACTGCTCTCTTTGGCCAATGATACCAATAAATTCTCCCGCCCAGTATTACTGTGAAAGAATATTGTCGTGTAATTCAACGGCATTACAATTTCTTTCTCTATTTCAAGGGAATTATCAAGATACCAGTTCATCGATGCTTAAATTCAGTAAATTCCAGTTACGTCCTGACTAATTTCCGAGTGCAGATTTTAGAGGCATGGAAACTAGGCATTCGTGGTGCATAAACAGAAATCAAGAAAGGAGGAATTCCATAATCGCTCTACATTCCTTATAAAGTTAGACTGGTGGGGTACACATTAATTCAATTACATGAGGAGTGACAATATGAATCGAATCGACTTAAGTTTTCTGAAAAATGTCCAGAGAAGAAGAGCTTTATTTGGTATCCTTTCGGCTATAATTTCAATTTCCTTGCTAGGTTGTGGAACTCAGTCTCCAACCCCCAACGTAACTCCATCGACAAGTGAAAAAGTCATCCAGGCGGTTGGTGCTGAAAACGAATATGCAGATGTCATTAAACAAATTGGTGGTAAATATGTTACGGTTGCGGCTATCATGAGTGACCCTAGTGTCGACCCGCATTCTTATGAAGCGGATACTAAAGATGCATCTGTCGTTAGTAAGGCAACTCTAATTGTCCAAAACGGCCTTGGCTATGATGATTTTATTGATAAACTTGTAGCAGCTTCTCCCAATTCAAATCGGACTGTAATCAATGTCGCTAAAGAGCTGGGCTATTCTGATGATACGAAAAACCCGCATCTTTGGTACAAAACAGATACGATGCCCAAGGTGGCGGCGTTGATTGCCAAGGATCTGGAAAAGCAACTGCCAGATCAAAAACAATATTTTGAAGATCAGTTGACGCAATTCAATAATTCATTGAAAACATGGACTGACGACATTAACCAGCTTCAGCAGGCCTATGCCAATACTGGGGTTGCGGTTACCGAACCGGTGTCCGATTACCTGCTGCAGGCTGCGAATCTGGATATCAAAACACCTTGGGCATTTCAGGCGGCAATTATGAACGGTACTGATCCTTCTCCTCAGGATGTAAAAACACAGCAGGATTTCTTTAACAACAAGCAGATAAAAGTTTTCATTTATAACACGCAGGCTGTGAGCGATACGACGAAAGCCTTACTGGATCTTGCCAAAAGTAACAACATTCCGGTTGTCGGAGTCTACGAAACGATGCCCTCTAACCATACCTATCAAACATGGATGGAAGAAGAAACTACAAACATACTGAAAGCTTTGAAAAACGGAGTTTCGACGGAGAGTCTTTCATGATAAGTCCAGTTAAAGTTAAAAAAGGCGATGCGATTCTGTCAATAGACAATATACGGGTTCAGTTTAATCAACGCTGCGTCCTTAAAGATGTCAATGTTCAGGTTTTTCCCGGCGAGTTTATCGGGCTGATCGGCCCGAACGGGGCGGGAAAATCCACCCTATTCAAAGTGATTCTCGGGCTACTCTCACCCACACAGGGAAGTGTTCGTGTTTTGGGTCGGGCGGCCAAAAGGGGAGACCGCTTGATCGGTTATGTGCCGCAAAAATTGTTCCTAGATCCCAATATTCCATTAAGGGCGCGCGATTTGGTGGCACTTGGTCTAGACGGACACCGATGGGGTATTCCTCTGCCCCGTAAAGAGAGAAAGAAACGTGTGGATGATATGCTCAAAGCCGTCGATGCCTATCGATTTGCCGATTCTCCGGTTGGTCAGTTGTCAGGCGGTGAGCAGCAGCGGCTGCTCATCGCCCAGGCCCTGCTAACAGATCCCCAAATACTTCTACTGGATGAACCGCTATCCAATCTAGATATCAAAAGCGCCTACGAGGTAGTTAATTTGGTTTCACACATTGGACGAGAAAAGGGGGTTGCTGTTATTCTAGTGGCTCATGACATGAATCCTCTGCTGAGTGTAATGGACCGGGTATTATATCTGGCAGAAGGAAAGGCAGTTATGGGCAAGGTTGAAGAGGTTTTTCGCAACGAGGTGCTGAGTGGGCTGTATGGATATCCGGTGGAGGTTCTTCATGTGAACGGACGAATCATGGTGGTGGGTGGCAATAACTCCGAGATCAACGGTTACCCGTTGGAATGTAATTGCTGTACATCGGAGGCTGCTACATGATCCATTTTCTAAACCTATTATTTGCTCCCGGGTTCTTTCAAAATACCCAAGTCATGAATGCGCTGCTGCTGGGAGGCGTCGTGGCGGCAATATCTGGCGTGGTGGGGGTATT
>JARLHW010000195.1 GCA_031292075.1 Desulfosporosinus sp. | reverse complement strand
TCTATCCGCTCCAGCAGACACCAACTCCTCCGACGAGCATTCATACGGGGCCCATTCTCGGATTTGGCATCTGCTTCCGCTCAGGTGGTGCCAATCGGAAGGGTATGAACTTTGACACAGAATTCTGAACACTCCCGAAAATTTTAACACCATAACCAGTGGTAATCAACTGCCGGCCATATGCTTTACACTGCCAAGAATCATCTCATACTAACTGATAGTGCAAAGAAACTACTGACAATATTCATTTCAACCTGCCCTTCGCTCATGAAGTGTGCAGGTTGAAGATATATCGATTCAGAATCAGGCGTGGGCGCTACCCCGGTATTGTGCATAAAGATCGTGAACTCGGCGTCTCACATTACGAAATTCCCTGGATTTTTCCTTTGATGTCCAGCGGGGCTCGCTTATGGAATAAACACCATTAGCAACTTCGTCGAGACAATGTTCAACTGCAACGCACCATTCACTTGTGCAAAGGGCCTCCATTTCTGCGGTTTCATTGATATCCTTTTCAATCATATCTAAAGAGTAATTCAGGTTCACAATGAAATTGTGATGGCCACTCAGAAAAGATTCAACCATCTCATTTTGCATTTTCATCCCGTCACCTCATATTGTGGATTAATAGGATGCGATGCTTGATTTCCTTTTGTTTCCAAACTTATCCGCCAAAGTCATAATCAAAATTAACACTGGCTTTGTCGTTGAAATTATATTTTGGATCACGGAAAGACACATCCTCCCATTCCGGCTCCCATGAAATAGGGCATTCGGTTCTGAGTTTTTCAATTCTGTCGCGCAACTCAGTCATTACGATATGCAAGCCGTTCACATCCTCAAGCATTCGTTGTTTTTTCCCTGTCGGCAAGCTGTCAATATTACTGAGCACATCATTAATTTTTTCCTGCCATTGGGAGAGCTCTATATCAACGTTCTTACAATAGTCTTTGATTTCCATAATATACACCTTTTCAGAGGGTAAATTGTATTCAAAATGGCCACTGACTTTTATGTGTATAAGCTGGTCAGAAAACCATATCCAATTAGAAGTTCGAATAATCCGCCACTATTTTGGCGAGTACATTCTCGTTTTGCATGAGAAAGTTCCTCATTGGATACCTGAAAAGTAATTCTTATTCTCAGAAAAGCTCTCATTGATAAATGTATTTCTTAAATCACAGAATTTTTACGTGCTATTGTGGGGATTGGTCTAGACTTGTCCGGTTACAAGACTGGCCTGAAACGTACAATAGGAGGAGAATCTAACCAGCATGGCTGGACCAGGCTGGCCAGCCCAACGAACCATGAAAGCGCATAACTCCGGCAAGGCGAGTCCGTTGCCCTTGGGAGACTTTCATATAAAAATCAAATTCAATTTTTCATCAAATCGACAGTAAATCACACAAATTGTTGATGCAGTGCATATACTGTATGCATGTAAAGATCCCTGAAATCGTTGTTTTGAAAATTTTACAGGGAGGACTGAGATTATGCTTATTGGTAAAAGAATTGCTGGAATAACAACCTGTGTGTTCGATGCCTATGGTACCCTTTTCGATGTACATTCCGCCGCCGGGAAATATCGGGAACGTTTAGGAGGTATAGCAGATCAAGTGTCGTCGCTGTGGCGCACCAGGCAACTGGAATACACATGGCTGCGTAGTCTGATGAAGCGGCATATCGATTTCTGGGAGATAACTCGGGATGCATTGGATTTTGCCTTCGATATGTATAAAATCAGCGATACTGCCCTTAAAAATGATCTCATGGAGGCATACCTGAGACTGACCTGCTATCCAGAGGTTCCTGAAACCTTGATGAAATTAAAGAATCGCGGCTTCAAACTGGCAATTCTCTCGAATGGCACCCCTGCCATGTTAGAGGCGGCGGTAAAAAATTCAAATATAGCTGAACTGCTCGACGATGTTTTTTCTGTAGAGACCGTGGGTATCTATAAGCCTGATCCGAAAGTCTATCAGATTGTCGTTGATGGATTACAAGCAAAACCCGAGGAGGTAATGTTTCAATCCTCAAATGCATGGGATGCCTCAGGCGCATCAGTATATGGATTCAAGGTCGCCTGGGTGAATCGCTTCAGGCAAAGCGCTGAACGACTTCCAGGAAAACCAGATATCGAAATAACAAATCTTATGGAGTTACCGAATTTGTTGGCGTAGAAAGAGATGTCCGCCAACACTTTCAAGGCTAGCTTGAGCGTAAAGAGGGATCCTAAAAAAGAAAATCGTTTGACTGATTGGATCATTGCAAATCATCAGGCTTGGCAACATCTGCTGCCAAGGAGGTGTGAGATGAATGATACGATGAAAATACTGTCCGAAAAACCACTCAATGCCGAGACTCCAGCAACCCATCTGCAGTCCTGGATCACCAGTAACGCACTCTTCTTCAAACGCAACCAGGGGCAGATTATGCCCGTAGTAATCGAGGACTGGCGGATATCCATTCAGGGGCTGGTCAAAAGACCTCTAACGCTGCGCTATTCTGATATTCTTTCCTTGCCTAAAGTTGAGATGCCCGTCACCTTGGAGTGTTCCGGAAATGGGCGGTCCCTGCTGACTGAAAAAGCCTCCGGTAATCCCTGGACTATCGGCGGCGTTGGCAATGCCGTCTGGGGAGGAGTGCGACTGGCCGATGTGCTTGCTATGGCAGAGGTGGAAGACAAAGCCATGCATGCCGCCTTTGAAGGCCTGGATCAGCCTGTCGGTTCGGCTGGAGTTAAATTTATCCGCAGTATTCCCCTGGTAAAAGCCCTGGACTCGACAATCCTGGCCTTTGAGATGAACGGTGAGCCCCTGCCGCTTGAGCATGGATACCCTCTGCGGGCGCTGGCTCTGGGTTGGACGGGCGCCAACTGCGTCAAGTGGCTCAATAAGATAACGATTCTGGATAAACCCTTTGCGGGCTTCTTCATGGATAAGGTGTATCGCGTATTCCAGAAAGGGGAAGATTCAACTTCGGGCCAGGTGGTTACAATAATTCCGCTCAAATCCATCATAACGTCGCCGGAAACAGGAACCACTTTTTCAAAAGGTGATCATATGGTAAGAGGCGCGGCTTATGGCGGCGAAGAAGACATCACAGACGTCGAGGTGAGCCTGGATGATGGCGGCACATGGCATGCAGCGACGTTTGTCGGGCCACACGAACGTTATGCCTGGCGGCGATGGGAATATTTATGGCATGTATCGAAACCTGGGCACTATGTGATCATGGCTCGCGCCTGGGACAGCAGAGGCCGGGTACAGCCAATGTCAGCCAACTGGAATTTTCTGGGCTATGGGAATAACGGTGTCCTGGAACACGCAGTTTCCATTCTCGTTCGATGATAAAACTGGAGTCAGAAGAAATGGCCTCAGTAAATTGGACAAGCCTAATAATACTGATATCCGCCTTGGTAGCTAATAACAACCAAAATGTCTGACCGTTGGTCCAAGAGGACAATTGCTGCTGTAGGCCTCTGCCAGAGATGGAATTGTTTAATGATCCCGAAGCTAAATTTATTTGTGGCCAGCGTGTAAAAGCTCCGGAAGTGATCTCTATTGTGACTGGAAGCATGCTCAAAAATCATGAGCAGCACTTCGCTGTACTCGTAGCAGCACAGCGCATACGTTCATACAACAAATGGAGGTGGTGGGTATGAGTGATGAAAAGAAATGCCCGGTAACGGGAGGAGCAAACAAACACATAGTGGGCGGCAGATCGAATCTCGAATGGTGGCCCAATCGATTGAATCTGGATGTTCTGCGTCAACACTGCCCGAAGTCCAGCCCCATGGGCGAGGATTTTAATTACGCTCAAGAATTCAAGACCCTGGACCTGGCAGCGGTGAAGAGGGATCTCCTTAAACTGATGACCGATTCGCAGGACTGGTGGCCGGCGGATTACGGTCATTACGGGCCTTTTTTTATTCGCATGGCCTGGCATAGCGCCGGCACCTACCGTACCGGCGACGGCCGCGGCGGCGCAGGGACCGGCAACCAGCGTTTTGCACCCGTCAACAGCTGGCCCGACAACGTCAATCTCGATAAGGCGCGCAGGCTGCTTTGGCCGATCAAACAGAAGTATGGCCGGAAGATCTCCTGGGCCGACCTGATAATCCTCACCGGCAATGTGGCCATGGAATCCATGGGATTCAAAACCTTCGGTTTTGCTGGCGGCCGTGAGGATATATGGGAACCGGAAAAGGACATCTATTGGGGCGCAGAAGAAGAATGGCTGGCTACGAGCGACAAACCCAAGAGCCGTTATGCCGGTGACCGCGATCTTGAAGATCCCCTGGCTGCCGTACAGATGGGTCTGATCTACGTGAACCCGGAAGGGCCGGACGGCAACCCGGATCCGATCGCCTCAGGGCGGGACGTTCGGGAGACCTTTGCCCGCATGGCCATGAACGACGAGGAGACAGTCGCGCTCACCGCCGGGGGACACACCTTCGGCAAATGCCACGGTGCCGGCTCTCCGACACTGGTTGGGCCTGAACCGGAAGCTGCCGGTATTGAAGAGCAGGGCCTTGGCTGGAAGAGCAGTCATGGTACCGGTAAAGGTGGTGATCAGATTGGCAGTGGTTTGGAAGGAGCCTGGAACCCGACCCCGACGAAGTGGGACATGAACTATCTGGACATGCTGTTTGGCAACGAGTGGGTATTGACAAAAAGTCCGGCAGGCGCAAATCAATGGACGCCGAAGGAGGCAACTGACAAAAATCGTGCTCCGGCCGCCCACGACCCGAAAAAACGGGTCCCGATTATGATGACCACCGCCGATATGGCGATGCGGATGGACCCAATCTATGAGCCCATTGCCCGGCGCTTTCATGAAAACCCGGCAGAGTTCGCCGATGCCTTCGCCCGCGCCTGGTTCAAATTGACGCATCGGGATATGGGCCCTCGCGCCCGCTATCTCGGCCCAGAGGTTCCCGAGGAAGAGCTGATTTGGCAGGACCCGATCCCCAAAGTCGATCATGAACTGATAGATGAGAGTGATATCACCACGCTGAAGGGCAAGATCCTCGCCTCCGGTCTGCCTGTCTCCCAACTGGTTGCAATCGCCTGGGCATCAGCTTCGACCTTCCGTGGGTCCGACATGCGCGGTGGTGCAAACGGTGCCCGTATTCGTCTGGCACCCCAGAAAGATTGGCAAGTCAACCAGCCGGATCAATTGGCGAAAGTGCTTAAGACACTGGAAGGTATCCGAAGCGGGTTTGGCAAAAAGGTCTCTCTGGCTGACCTGATCGTGCTGGCAGGTTGCGCGGGTGTCGAGCAGGCGGCAAAGAATGGCGGTCACGAGGTGAAGGTCCCCTTCACGCCGGGCCGGATGGACGCCTTGCAGGAGCAAACCGATGTTGTGTCTTTCGCCGCCCTGGAACCGGAAGCGGATGGTTTCCGCAACTACCTCAAGACCAAGTACAGCGTATCGGCCGAGGAGATGCTGGTTGATAAAGCACAATTACTGACGTTGACTCCGCCTGAGATGACGGTTCTCATTGGCGGTATGCGCGTTTTGAACACCAACTTCGGAGGGACCAAACACGGGGTATTCACCGATCGTCCTGAGACGCTGACCAATGATTTTTTCGTCAACCTGCTTGATATGGGTACCGCCTGGAAGCCAAGCGCTGCCGACAATGATCTCTTTGAGGGCAGTGATCGAAAGACTGGTGAACCGAAGTGGACCGGCACCCGTGTCGATCTGATCTTCGGCTCAAACTCCGAACTCCGTGCCCTGACAGAGGTCTACGCCAGTGCGGACGCGCAGGATAAGTTTGTGAACGACTTTGTGGCGGCCTGGAACAAGGTCATGAACCTTGACCGCTTCGACCTCGCCTGATCCAGGAGAAACGATTACCACCATGAATTGACAAATGTCCTAGACACTATTAGCAACAAGTGAGCGCGGTGTTTCGATAGGGTTTGAAACGCCGCGCTTTATGTAAGTCTCTGACGTTTTGACCTCATGCTATTTACCTGTTTTTTATGAATATAGTTTGACATGGTTTAAAATTATTCAAACCATGTCCTTTGCAACTTTTCTATTCATTAATCCGTATTTGTGCTATTATCCACTTGCTGACCAGGATTATCACAAATTATTCCGATCCTGCCTTTCTCTCATCATTGCATTAAACTGACCGGCAAGAGGCACGGAGACCAGTTTTAAGTTGCTGTGATCTATCTTTCTTTCCAAAAAAAGACTCTTATTTCAAGCAGAGATTGGTAATTGCTGTTTTCCTTTTTTATTTGCAAGGTAATCCAAAGAAGAAGGCAAAGTAGAGCCTCTATGGCCATCAAGAAAAAACAGAAAAAATTCCTGCCAATTTTCCAATTGTGGGTATAGGCGCATCAGCAGGAGGGATGGCAGCTTTTGAAGCCTTCTTTTCAGGAATGCCCGCCGATCATGACCCAAATATGACCTTTTGTGCTGGTACAGCATCTGGCTCGGGACCATAAATCCATCCTATCAGATCTTATCCGGCGCTACACCCGTATGGACGTTTTCGATGTTGAGGATGGGATGGAGGTAAAGCCCAATTGTGCTTATATCATTCCACCTGGTTGCGATATGGCGTTCATGGCTTTAGTGACGTTCATTTAATTGCCCCACAATGGTCGCTAGAGTGATCGTCAGATTAAATTTTTCTGCCGATGATTATCTCGGCGTCTGATCTGATGCACCGGCGTCTACTTTACATGAAGTAAAATCAATCTGCTTACCGCACTTTTTGCAAACATGTTCGCGGTTGAATTCATCGGAGAATATTTCTATTTCCGTGCTGCAATGATGACATTTACAAAGAAACGATTTTAGATTTCTGAAGTCTTCAAATCCTGGGCAATGGCTGCTTGGAGTATTCATTGTGGTCGCCTCCTGCGAATAATTTCTGGTACTTGTGTGAAATAATGAGAGGGCCGATATCATCGATAACTCGGGAAATAGGCATCACTCGAATCTCGAAGAAATTTCTCCGAGGTAATTGCTCATCCTCTCACGGAAAGACAATAGTTACCTTGTCATCAATTCCATCACTACGGGATTTAATTTTCAGATCCATACTGTTGTTACGAATACCAAAAGCGATGATTGCTTTTTCTTGCGCCCCTTCAATATGAGCTACTGTTCGTATTGCCTGAATGATTTTTTCCCCAACGATAGAGCCGGGGGAAGGCAGTTCAGCTTTTCTGTATTCAGCCGTCACCCTGACACGCCCGTCCTTGGATGTAGATATCGAGACTTCTTCTGCATTGTTATTTATTCCATGCAAGACAGCTAGGGCTATCCACTTCAATGCAGCCTCATTGGTATCCGCGTCATGTTTTACCTCGCACATTTCTTTAAGGGGATCCGAGGTTGCAAAACAATCGCAAAGATCTTGAATTTTCTGATGAGAGCTAGAAGCATCTTTCATTAGGATTATCCTTTCTTGGTTGATTTGTTGTTAACTATTACTCTTCTATTACAAGAGCCTCAGCCGATTTTGCATGCTCTCGCCGATCAGCTTAGCGGATCCAGGAACCGTTACCGGCACTGTTGAAAACCATATTTGTTCAACTATCCACAGTACAGCGGATGTTGTTGCCGCAATCCCATCCGCACCAAAAAAACTGGCTCAAGAAGATTGGAATTTCAGGAAGGGCGGTTCAGCATCAAATCGATATCTTCCTGGAGGGCCTGGAGGTCTTCTTCATGTTCGACCTCATCCTGGAGAATCAGCACCGCCAAATTGTATGTGACCGGGTCCTTTTCACGGGTCTCAGCCAGCATGGTGTTGTAGATAGTGATGGCACATTGTTCCCCTTTGATGTTTTGCTCAAGAAGTTTCGCCACATAGGGGTCTTCTGGGATAGAATAGCCGCAGTTGGTGAAATCGTACCATAACTGCGGGCTCCTTGCTGGTGTTCCACCGAGTTGAATTATACGATTGGCAACGAGGTCGGCGTGTCGTAATTCATCGGTAGCATGTTGAAGCAGTTCGGTTATGACCGCCTCTTTCATCGGCCCCTTGGCGATTTTTGCACCAAGCCAGTACTGGTAATAGGCCAGCCATTCATCGGCAAAAGCCTTATCAAGCAATGAAAGAATCTTTTCGGTGTTGGCGCCGACGATTTCTCTTCCTTTTGTTCCCATTATAGCTCCTTGGATTATGAATTAATATAATTGCTAGGAACACTTTATAAGTGTAGGGAATATTATTATCAATATTTAGCAAGACAGATGCAGTCTGAGAAAATCACTCACAGATAAATATCGATGGTTAGCGGTTTAGAATTCCATGTTGGTCATTGCTTGTTTGTCTATACATAAGAAAAATCCTGACACATGCAAAAGAATAATAGGGTCAGGCCACAAACATTCCCTAATGCAAATGTTACATATGAAAACCTTGCCCTTACCTCTCCTTCAAGTTTTGAAAAAACTGCACAAAACTACCAAACTTCATTATATGCAACGTCAGAGTAGTATTTTTCCATTTTCACTTTGTGACCCTGCTCCATCAACGCCAGGCTCTCAAAAAGCTTCTTGAATTCCTCAGCGGGTGCATCACTTGCTAGCTTCTGATACATTTTCATAGCCTCTTCTTCTTTTTTCATAGCAATTGAGAAGGCATCTTTCATGGTCATATCATCTAGCAACCCTGGCACTTCTACAGTTTCAGAGATTTTATAATCAGAGACTGGTTTGAATTGAAGTAATGTCTCTTTACTATTTAGAATTCCTTTCAATATTTGTTGGTGGCGTTTCTCTTCTGACGCAAAACCTACGAAAATTCCTCGCATTGCTTCTTTGGTCGTTTTAGCGGCAATTTCCAAATAAAAGGTCTCAGCTTCAATTTCACGATCAAAGGCAAATTGGATAATCTCTGTAAAGTAACTCATTTGAGAACTCCTGTGACTGTTGTTTGTTAACCTCACCAATCATTAGAGAATCTGATTAATATTCGTCCAGATGGTGCCATTCAGCATTTTCAAGCCAGCTTCCCGGCTCCGGTCTTGCAACAAATTCGACGACATTTTCCAGTATCCGCCGATGATATTCTTCTTCAGCGGCAAGACGCAATAATATCAGTTTTTCTTCTTCAATCCCAGCCTCTGCCGCCTTATCCCTGTAAAACTTCAGGCTCATCTCTTCAATATTCAGTGCTTTCTTATAGGCATCAAGCTCAGAGGAATCAAAGTATACTTCGGCTTTATCTTCCTTCATCCTGATAAAAATGTTTTTGACATTATCCAGAACTTTTGTTTTCACAGGCAAGGAATTTTCTCCATTTTTTTTGAGAAGTGAAATGGTGTTGTAATGCTTCACCTCTTCGCTTGCGAGAATGTTCAAAATCGTCCTGATACCTTCTATCCGACACTTGCCTGCAAGTTCACGATAAAATTTTTCTCCATCTTTCTCCATCTGCATGGCATATTCATAAATATTCATTAGGCACTCCCCTATGGTCAAATCACAATGTACGTCTGCAGTTCATCAATTAATAGACAATTAGACCGGGATTATCCTTTCCACAATCCATGTAAATTACAATATTCACGAGCCGTTATCATGGAAGCGCCGATTTTGAAGGCCGCCTGTGGTTTTTGTCCCGGCTGGAGAAATTGCCTGTATTCCCTGCCGTCGTCAGTTATCACTTCAATCCATTCGATATAATGTTTTTCTTCCATGGGATGGGCAACGCTCCCGACCTTTACGCTTACTCCTCCATCGATCATTTCGACCATCGGGATATGTTTTTCTTTAGCCGCATCGACAGTGTTTTCCTGAAACACCTTCATAGGCGCTCCGCAACAGACAAGATCACCATTTCCTTCATGGAGCATTTCTACGATATTCCCACAGATCTCACATTTGTAGATTTCCATTTTTTTGGTCATGACACGCACCCCTTTTAATAGGATTTTGCTTTATAGCTGAATTTCTACAAGACAATCACTTATCGGGTTTTCTGGAATTCCAGAAAACCCGATAACAAATAAGTTAAAGCGCCCGTCTATCATCCATGCCAACCAAAACTCGTTCTCGTGCCTTGTTTATACCGAGGGCCTCCCGTTTTTTATCAATATGAGCGAGCATCATTCGCGCCATTTCATGGGGATCGTCGGAAAAACCCCATTTCCCAAAGTCTTTTCCTTCCAACTCTTCGAAGAGATGCTTCTGAAATTTTGTCCCTTGAATGATAGGGAATGTATGGCCAAAAACCGTATAGACTCCGGAGGCCACAAAATATTGACCTATGGCAAGGGCCTTTTCACTCATCCACTCAGGAGCACAACCGGCTGCAGGAAGATCAGCGATGGAATTTCCGAGCCCGCCGGTGCGCACCATTTCAGATGCGGCAATCAGAATCCTGCTGTTATCTACGCAGGACCCAAGGCCAAGAACCGGCGGCATGCCGACTGTCTCACAGACTTCTGCAAGCCCGGGGCCAGCCATTGCCGCAGCGCCCGGAACGGTAAGCCCCGCCTTGGCCAAAGCCACCTGGGAGCAACCGGTCTGCAGGACGAGGACATCATTTCTGATCAGCTCTTTTACGAGCTCGACATGGGAAAAATCCTGTTTGGACCGCGGGTTGGTACAGCCGACAACACCGGCAACACCGCGAATTCTGCCGTTGATTATGTTCTCATTGAGCGGGGTATAGCTTCCGCGGAAAGACCCTCCGAGCATATAGGTGATATACTCATAGGAAAAACCATGTATTCCGGTCGATACTTTATGAGGAATCTGAATGGGCATCTTTCTGGTCTTGAATCTTGTAATGGCCTTTATTACAATTTCATCAGTACATTTCAGAGGTTCGTGCTCATCTAATGGAATATAGGGGGCACCCTCAATTTTTGCCCGGTAATTAGTGGTAATAAAGGGGGTATCGTAGCATTCTGCCACCCTAAAAAGATCCTGTTTGATACACTGGATATCGACACACATCGCATCGACAGCTCCCGTTACCAGAACAGCTTCTGTTGACGAAAAATTACCTGCATGGGGTACCCCGTGTCGTGAGAGAACCTCAAGACCTGAACAACACATTCCCACAAGATTAATCCCTTTTGCTCCAGCATCCTTGGCAAATTTCTTCATTGACGGATCTGCTGCAGAAATCATCATTGCCTCAAGAAGGAGAGGGTCGTGACCGTGCACGATGACATTGACATGATCTTCCTTGAGGACACCCATATCAAATTTGACTTCAACGGGAGATGGTGTGCCAAAAAGGATATCGGAAATGTCGGTCGACACCATGGACCCTCCCCAGCCGTCTGCAAGTGCGGTTCGAGAGATCTGTTTGGTCAGATTTTCATAATCCTGATCAACCCCTATCGCTGTCCGGTGCATCATTTCCATAATTTCCCGCATTGCACCTCTGGGGACAATTCCTTCTTTTCTCCATGATTCAAGAGTTTTTATGGGGACTCTTTTTACCATCGGAATTTCACCATTCACCTGACTAAAGGTCAGCTCCAGCTCACGATACAGGTCAAGAGCGACGTCTTTTAACTCCCTCCCTTCCGTTTCTATATCCAGCGATTTTGCTATTTCATAGAGTTTTAAGGGATCCTTTATTTTGAAGTCCTTAACCGTGCCGTCAATTACTCCTTTGAAAAGCTCGAGGATCGCCATGCCGTGATCGGTATGAGCTGCTGTTCCGGCAGCCACCATCCTCCCGAAATTTCGGGCCATGATTGTATCGGCCGTTGCCCCGCAGACTCCCACCCGATCATATGGCGCATTGCTGTTTAGCCGACAAGGTCCCATGGAGCAGTGTTTGCAACATGCGGATAATGCTCCGATTGGACAGGGTTTCATGTCGTTGGCCCGATCGAAAAGAAGTTCAACGCCATCTTTTCTGGCCTTCGTGATCATCTGTGCCGTCGATTCACACGTCGTGAGATCTTCAACTTTCATCAACTCTTTTATCTTTGCCATTATGCCTCCGGTATTCAGTAAGGAATGAGCAGGTTATGTGTTGTATCCACTGCGTTTATTCTAGAGAACTCAATGAATGAATCAAATTCTCAAGTGGGATGATTATGGTGTGGAATTGTTCAGAAGCCAGTTCAATTATTGATAATCAGGAACAATCTTGGATCATATACGGGTGATACACACTGGCTTGCATGCTCAGGTTTAGCTGTGATTTTCCTGCTGGAACGGATATTATCGCGTTTCGACATCGCATAGGAAAATTTCCGTTCCAGAATCCCTCCGGATGCTGTTTACAGGCTAGGCCTTAGTCTCGATGAGCCAAAAGTCATGGAGGTTACAGGCGCTGCTGACATAGAATTTTCCTTTATAGTCAGCAGGAAGTTTATAGGCGGATTCCGGTTTGTCGGCAGGAGTGAATGTCTTAGAGCCCACATAGGTGCCGTCCTCAAGAACAAGTGTGTGCCGGACAATGAAATGTTCGTTTGACATCGGATGAGGGGTGACCACCGAAACTTTTGAACCGGTTACCGTCACCTCCGGTATATGAAGGCCCTCCTTTCCCTTCCATCGGGCCGGATTTTCCTTGGTGAAAATAATATTTGTATACTCGACCTTCCCGGCAGCAAAAGACTTGGGGATGGAACTGAAGGCGATGAGAGATGCTGCTACTGCTGTTGTTTTGAGGAAATCACGCCGATCGTTCATTGTAAACCTCCTGTGAAATGGTTTTGAATGGTAAACGTATCGTGTAATTATCTTCCTTTTCCGTGTGGATACCGGAGGGGAAAAATAAAAACCTACAGTTTTAATGCGAGGGGAAAACTGCTTTACAGAATTGTAAATTTCGAGGGTGCAGTATACACAATAAGGATATTTAATTATATATGAAAAAATCCTGGGTGTCAAATTTGTTTAGGTATTGAGAGGGTACAAAACCGGGGGAGGCAGCATTGATATTTAACAACTCCCTCTATCAATTTTCAGTTGCAATTAAAATTATTGAAGGAGACCTTTGTTTGAGCGGTTGCCGGTTATTGCCGAAAACATGCCACTCTGTACTGCACACCCAATCCTTCTGGGTATATTGGTAAGTTTAGCTGAAAATTGTTGGACCAAAGCAGAGGTGGCTCAGTTCGTTTGAACAATCTTTTCCGATCTTAAGGGAACCTTGAAAAATGACATTATGAGAGGCCGTGGCATTCCTGACAATCTGATTCATTGTTTATTGGCTGCGCTTCTCACAATCAAAAGACTTTCTTTTGGCCTACGCCAGATGATCTGTTCTGGAATTGTTCGCAAGGTTCGACTGGTTATGGACAATTTGAACACGCATAATATCGCCTCACTCTATGAGGCTTTTGAACCTCGGGAAGCAAAGCGTTTAGCGGAGCGACTCGAAATTCATTACACTCCTAAACACGGGAGCTGGCTTAATATGGCGGAAATCGAGCTCAGTGTACTCAAGGGTCAGTGCCTTGACCGTCGAATCCCTGAAATGGAAGCTATGCGGACCCATGTTGCTGCATGGGTAAAAGCAAGAAACAGGAGCACGAAAAAAATCGTGTGGCAGTTCAAAACATCGGATGCTCGCATTAAGCTTCATCATTTGTATCCGAAAATATAAATGTTACTTGGTACTAGGGCAGGTCAATATAGAATTAAATTTAATGAAAAATTCAAACTCTTAATATACAGTCAAGGGCAGCCTCGAACAGCAGCGTTTGTATTTTTTTCCACTGCCGCAAGGACACATTTCATTTCGCCCAATTTTTCGATATGACCGTGGAGTCTCGATTTTTTTGAGGATTGAGAACAGCAGCTTGGCGAAATGGATTGAGATATTTATAAATTAATGTGAGGGATACAGGTATTGTCTGCAGGAGTTTCTCACGATCAATCGTTGAGATTGGATTCGGTCGCATCGTCGGGTCCGGATCGTGTTCATGGGCAAGAATCATGATCGGAATAAGACAACCGCCATTTTCATCGTCCTCCAGTAATTCGCGCCAACCTTCCTGACTTCTATCAATTCCCTGCAAAAAACCTTCTGCCCATTCGTTTCCGTTAGCAATACTATTTTCATCTTCCACAAGCACAGGCAAATAAAGATCATCCTCAGAAAGGGTTTTCAATAAAGCTGTACTAATTGTGTTCCAATGTCGCATAAGAAGTCCCATGATTTCTGCAGCCTCTTCGGTGCTCGAAAAGGAGAAATCTTCACCAAATATCTCTCTGAGATATTGACTTGGAAGCACTGTCTCTGGGCTGCAGATTAGGGCGGCGAAGTATCCGTCAATTTTAGAAATCGATATATCCTCTACTCCGATAGACTTAAGAAAATCTGTAAGCCGGTCAAATTCTTCGGTTGAAAGCGGTTCGTTCATGTAATGCGCATGTTTTTTCATATAGATTCCATCCATTTGGGTTTTCGGCCACACGACCTTAGGCGGATATTTCGAAAAAGATGCTCTCCAATTTGCCGGAGGTTGGAAGCAATTTGGTAAATTTAATGATTAAGCATTCTCTTACATGCATTTGGTGCTGATACAATTTAAACCACCCGTGTGCTGATTACAGGATCAAGAGCGGCAATAATTTTACCTCCATCAAAAACTGTTACCCTGCCGGTACTTTCTGAAACAACAACCGCTATAGCCTCACTGTGCATAGTAATACTCGCCGCAGCTCTGTGACGGGAGCCAAAACCTTTGAGCTGTCTTGTTACAGAGGTAACTGCATCAAGATGACGACCGGCAGCCTCAACAATTCCTTTTTCTGAAATAATGAAAGCACCGTCAAGCTGGGCAAGCTCTTTAACACTTTCAACCACCTCAGAGGAGGTTATATTCCTTGTATCTTCAGGGTACCCTCTGAATGGGTTGAAAATTGCTTGGTGCGACAATTTCATAATCTGTTCTACATTGCCAATTATAAAAGTCGTACCGACTGATTTCCCTTCTCTTCCCATGGCCCCTATATCAAGGGCAATATCAACCACAGCGATTACAATCTGGAAAAATTTCTTTGACATCAGTGATCGTGGATCAAAAGGAAATTCTTCGCTCCACGAGAGTCTGAGATCATGAATTGTAATGGTGTCGAGATGGTCTTTTCCCCATGGTCCTAAAACACACACAACTTTACTGTCCGGTTGGATAACTTGTTTTAGAACTGCTTGCATGAAGGCGTATTTAATTCTAGAAAACCGGGACTGATTACCGAACCAGGTGTGAATTACAGTTTTCTTTGTGCTAATATAATCTGGAATCTTTAGATCTTTTGGAATAATGAGAACAATGGATTCATCTTTAACAGGTTCAATGTTGCCGAATGCTCTACATGATTGTTCGCTATTTAGAAAAAGAAAAACTTTGTCGCTGGTGGTTTCCCGTGCAAGTCGTAAAGAATTTGCTATTAGAATATTTGCCTGTTCTTGAGTTTTCATGACGATCAATTCACTCTATTGTTGAATATGTGCATCCATCGGTTGGAGAAGATCATGCGCGGCATTGGAATTGTGCGGGTAGGGACCAGGATAGGTCTGTGCAACCTTGCGTATAATCTGGATCGTTATGGAGCTCATCTTCTTATGCATGGGTGAAGTATGCCACTCGGAGATAAAACCGGACATATTCCAGAGCAGTTTTCTGGAATATATCCATAAAGGCCCTTTGAATATGAGAAGCATGGCCACTGAACAAGCTGTCAAGTAGTCAGGAATTATGCAGTTTTTTAAAAAAAGACTTTCTTTTGGCCTACGCCAGATGATCTGTTCTGGAATAGGCAGTTTTATATTCCATTGGCCTACTTCACCCATGCATAAGAAGAAGAGTCCCATAACGATCCAGATTATATGCAAGGTTGCACAGGCCTATCTTGG
>JARLHW010000194.1 GCA_031292075.1 Desulfosporosinus sp. | reverse complement strand
GTTGTAAGGATTTTTCCTCTACCATGGCATTCCTTACAAACGAAGAAGATTGGTTCATCTGGTTGATCCGGGGCCGTTTTTCTAACAAGGCTCAATTTCTCTTTAGTCTCCAAAATTTGAACCGAATCCTTAAGATCGTTGCGTGTTGCCCATATAGGATACCATGCTGGGTTTTCTGTCCTACCGAGGCCGCAGCACTTTGGACATTGTTTATCAAGAGTATCAAGGTTGATCATAGTCACCCTCCGTACAAACCGATTTCTATTTTATATTCTATTACGAATAGTATGGAAAAGAATTAAAACAATGGCATAGGTTGTATTTGTTGTGCTAACCTTCTTATCAATTTGCATAATAGCTTGAATCCCGGGTATCCTATTCTTCGTAAAACTCTTGTCCTACGTATTGGGCTCTCATCAGTAACGGTGAAGGGCCTTTTTTGTTATGCTCGCACAAGTAACAAAAACTTGGCATAATATGTCTTGTCCGAATCATCTCTCTCTCTCTCGCTCTCGCTCTCGCCTTCATCAGTAACGGTATGGGACTTTTTTCATAAAAACAGTACGTTTAGCATAATATCTAATATGTCCTTCTCATCTAACTTCTGACCTTCATCGCATGGTACCGGTGGGGGCCTTTGACTTGTGCATAATATCCGTAACATAGAACATAATCCCTAATAGTCATATCCTTTCATCATAGCCCTCACCAAATATCCGCGGTGGGGGCCTCATCTTTGATCGGATGCATTATAACCTGAGCATCGAGGATAATACCTCTTTAGTTGTTTGAATCCTCTTCGGACCTCATCGGTAACGATAAGTGCTTATATTTTATTATGGCAGTAAGGCATTCCCTCTTACTTTCGAGGGATTTTATGGCATAATTAAGAGATCCTTACAATGTCCTCTTCTATTACCCCTCATCTGTGCTTCGGTGAGGGGCTTTTTTAGTGTGTTTGTGGATAAAAATAGCCCCTCGGTTTTGTGCTATAGCAGCATGTGCCTAATATAATAAACCAGTCCAACCCCCCTGGCGGCTTCATGAAAGGCCTGTTGGTGGATTGGGGTGTCCAACTAGAATTTTCCCTGATTTGACCTTAATCGGAAACGGTGGGGGCCTTCTTTATTTGTAATTATAAACCGCATGTATTCATATTTATAAGGCAAGGAGTTTTAGGAGTGATGAAGTGCGAGTCTTTGTATTATCTAAGCGAAAAACCATTTTATCTTTTACAATTTCAATTCTTACCCTGTGCGTCTACGTTTGGAACGTACGAATCGCTCCAACCATCGCAGGAACATATTTTATGATACATACTAGCCAAAAAGTTATTGCACTTACCTTTGATGACGGTCCTGATTCAGACTTTACTGAAGCTATTTTGGACATTCTTAATCAGAAACATGTCAAGGCAACATTTTTCGTTATAGGAAAAAACGTAAGCCAAAACCCATCGTTGCTACGTCGAATGGTTACAGAAGGTCATGAAATTGGTAACCATGGTTATACGCATAGTTATGGTCAACGTACATTGACCGATGAACTAAAGCAAACAGATCAAAGTGTCTATTCAGCAACAGGTACTCATACTCATTTCTACCGTCCACCCGGTGGATATGTTACGAAAAACCAAATCGAAATGATTAAAGATCAAGGTTATGTAGTTACTCTTTGGAGTGTAGACAGCAGAGATTGGCGTCGTCCGGGAGTTGAAGGAATAGTAAGTAACGTAGCTCAAAAGGCTTTTCCAGGGGCAATAGTACTACTTCATGACGGTGGCGGTTATAGAAGTCAAACTGTCTCAGCAGTGGAGCGGTTGATTGATCAGTTAAATGCTGAGGTTTATCGCTTTGTTACACTTAGTGAGTTGCAAACTTTTAAGGACGGGATGTCCGCTAACAGTAACTAGGTTTGTCCAACCGTAGGACGCTCCCAATATACAAGTTCAAACACTGGGCGACTTGTTGAATGGTGTGTTAGGAGAATGGGGTGTCTTAGGTGAAGGTGGGGAATCTAAGTTCGTAGATTTGTTCCACCGCCACCAAGATACCAGTCCTTCAGGCATAACCGGGCAGCTTTTTGAATGGTTTGTTGGGGGATTGGGGTGTCTTGGGTGAGGTGGGATATGAAGACAGATAGACTCAGCAGTATATAACTCCGCTGGGTCTTCTTTTCATTTTATAAAGCTTAACATATTCTTTATACGAAGTTAATGGAATGGTAACAAATGTGGTTTATGATGAATAGAGTTGATAAATATTCGTAATTTTACGGTTGAAATATAGACCTTCTTGTATCCTCCTCCACTACCCCTCCTTGTGAGGGGGTTTTTTATTAAATAAAACCCCCGGCTAAGCCGAGGGCAATGGATAATTAGGAATTCTTTGTTACGTGCTTGGCAAGTGATTTAGCTGACTTAACCGTTTTATGAACCGACTTTGCTTGATGATGTGTACTCTTGGTTGATGTCTGCGACACTTTGGCATGATGTACTGGGGAAGTAGTTTTAGCGCTTGCGACACTGGCTGTTCCTAATAATAGGCCAAACATTGTAATGAGTGCGATTCCAATTTTGATTTGTTTCATTTAGCTCCTCTCCTCTTTGGGTG
>JARLHW010000193.1 GCA_031292075.1 Desulfosporosinus sp. | reverse complement strand
CCGGGGGGGTCCACCGTCGATTGAATGATAGGGGAAATCAGAGAGAGATTGAAGGACCACAAACAACGAAGAGAGCTTTCCACCTTGCATCGAATGAGGAACTGTTTCTCTCTCAGCCTTGGAGTCTCTGATGGAGAGAGAGAGAGAGAGAGAGAGAGAGAGAGAGAGAGAGAGAGATCCAACACAAATGTGCTCGACAACTGCTGTTGATTCACACTTACAGTCTGACAGTCTGGAGTCTTCCAGCTGTTTTGGGATTTATTGTACGCACATCTTTCCCCAACCTTTCCCGTGCTTTTGCATCTTCACAGTCGGACACAATCAGCATCATGCACTTCAGAGCTGCCACAATTATGAAGGCGTTGTGTTGAAATCTCCATTCAATGATCTTCAAGTGATCCCGCATGCAGAGAGAGAAGAGAAGTGACACGTCAACATCGTTGGAGCAGAAAAACTCGGAAGAGATTATGTGACAGAGACGAAATCTGCTAAATACGAGATTTCTCAAGCTTCTGAGCATATGTTGAGATGAGACACAGGTCATCTGGAAGAACACAATACAGTGTGTCTCCAGATGTGCTTGGATTATGACGAGGATGAGAGATGATGAGAATGGACAACTTGTCTCTGATAGTCTAAAAATAGCATGAGATGAGATTGATGAAGGTGGGTTGACATGTTCGTCAGGGAAAGAGGATAAACACACACAAGATAGAGGAAATGGTAACGAATCCAATGATGTGGGAATGACTGGAAGGAAGACGAGATTGAGGAAGGAGGAGTGAATTTATCCACTCTGACACGAATGTTGAGCAGAACAGCTCCTCTGCAGCAGATGTCACACGCTCTGACCAGGTGATGGTAGCATGGACAGATAGAGGACGAAGAGTTCTCTTGAATGCACCTAGTCGTGGTAAGATAGGTTCATTCCTTCCAGGAGAAAAAGCCCCAGCACCATCTTCCTGCATACTTCGATTGAGACTTGCTCGCGAACCGACTTGCCTTATTGGGACTTGCCTTTTTAGCTTCAAGACTCCAGACTGGTCGTTCGGTCGGAAGGTCTCCAATTTCTTTCGAGTCACCAACAAAAGCAATGGCAGAGGTTGGTCCCCACACCCTCTGACTCTCTCTGTCTTCTCGCTCCTCT